>JBDTSU010000023.1:0-20416 GCA_039930965.1 Betaproteobacteria bacterium | reverse complement strand
CCGGCCCCGGATTCGCCCCGGCCGAGTCAGGGCCGACGCGATAGCGTTGACCGTCGAAATGCAGGATCGAACCGCCGCCGGCCGCAATGGTGTGGATCGACATCATCGGCGCTCGCATGCGTACGCCGGCCACCTGGGTCTCGAACTCGCGTTCGAGTTCCCCGGCGTAATGCGAAACATCGGTACTGGTGCCGCCCATATCGAAGCCGATAATCCTGTCGAATCCGGCGACCGCCGCGGTACGCACCATGCCGATAATGCCGCCGGCCGGACCTGACAGGATGGAGTCCTTGCCCTGAAACCGGCGCGCATCGGTCAAGCCGCCATTCGACTGCATGAACATGACGCGCGTGCCGGGCAACTCGCCGGCGACCTGATCGACATAACGCCTGAGGATCGGCGACAGGTAGGCATCGACCACGGTGGTATCACCGCGCGACACGATCTTCATCAGCGGGCTGACTTCGTGCGAGGCCGATACCTGGGTAAAGCCGGTTTCACGCGCCAGTTCGGCCACGCGCTTTTCGTGCCGCGGGTAGCGGTAGGCGTGCATGAAGACGATCGCGATCGAGCGAAACCCCTTGTTCCACGCCGCGTTCAGGGCATTTCTCGTCGCCGTTTCATCGAGCGCGACGACGATTTCACCGTGCGCGCCGATGCGTTCATTGACTTCAAATACGCCTGCGTAGAGCAATTCGGGCAACTTGATCTGCCGGTCAAAGATGCGTGGCCGGTTCTGGTAGGCAATGCGCAATTGATCGCGGAATCCTCGCGTGATGAACAGCACGGTCGGTTCGCCCTTGCGCTCAAGCAGCGCATTGGTAGCAACGGTGGTGCCCATTTTCACGGCCTCAATCTGGTCGACCGGTATCGGCGCATCGGCGGCGATGCCCAGCAGCTGGCGGATACCGGCCACGGCGGCGTCGCGATACTGCCCCGGATTCTCCGAGAGCAGCTTGTGTGTGCGCAGTCCGCCCTCCGGCGTGCGCGCCACGATGTCGGTGAAGGTACCGCCGCGGTCTATCCAGAATTGCCAGCGCCCGACAGTCCGGGTGTGATGATTTTTGTCCATGGGGTCTTGAAAGGTGAACGGCCGAACTGGGGATGATAGCAAGCGCCCGCGTCACATCCTTCCTGCCGGGGCGGCAGCCATGCGAACCGCGCGTTCACCCTCCGCTTCGACGGGCAGGCTGGCAGCAACTTGACGCATAATGGCGCTTCGATTCCACTTCATCGCCCCTCATGTTCAACGCGCCGCTTTCGCTAACCACCGAAACCGCTTTCGAGTTACCCGCCTACCTGCACGAATCGGGCGCCCACAACCCATGGGTGGAAGCGAATCTGCATGGCCTGGACGTCCACAGTTTTCTCGAGGGCCCCTGCTTCGATGCCAGCGGCAATCTGTGGGTGGTGGATATTCCGTTCGGACGGATATTTCGCATTACCCCGACCGGCGAATGGGATCTCATTGTCAAGTACGACGGCTGGCCCAACGGCCTCAAGTTCCACCCCGATGGCCGGCTGATCATTGCCGATCGGCGACACGGCCTGCTGGCGCTGGATGTCGAATCGCGGCAAGTCTCACCCTTGGTTACCCATCATGTTTCGCAACGATTCAAAGGCGTGAACGACCTTACCTTCGCACGCAACGGCGATCTCTATTTCACCGATCAGGGCCAGACCGGCCTGCATGACCCCAGCGGTGCCGTGTATCGCCTGAAGGTGGATGGCAGCCTGCAACAATTGCTGTCCAACGTCCCCGGTCCCAATGGCCTGGTGTTGAGCGCGGATGAAAACCGCCTGTTTGTCGCCGCCACCCATGACAATGCAATCTGGCGCGTGCCGTTGGTCGAGGGCGGCGTTTCCGAGGTGGGGAAATACCTCCAGCTTTCCGGCGGCACCGGCCCGGATGGATTGGCGATCGATCACGACGGCAATCTTTACGTCGCCCATCACCGCCTGGGCTGCGTGTGGCAATTCGACAAGCGCGGCGAGGCCCGGTATCGCATCGACTCTTGCCGCGGAGACTGGACCACCAATCTGGCGATTCATCCCGGGCATCCGAACGAACTCTACATCACCGAATCGCAGACCGGCACCGTGCTCAAGGCCACGCTGCCGTTGTACTGAACATGAGTACGAAACCGCTGGCGCCAGAGGGCGCGCACCTTAGCTTCAGGGATGAAATGAGCTACGGGGACTACCTCGGGCTCGATCAGCTGCTGGCGGCGCAAAAGCCACTTTCGGGGGAACACAACGAATTGTTGTTCATCATCCAGCACCAGACCACCGAACTGTGGATGAAACTGATGCTGCACGAGTTGCTGGCGGCGCGCCGGCAGGTGATCGCCGGAGATCTGCCGCCTGCCTTCAAGATGCTGGCACGGGTATCGCGCATCATGAACAACCTGATCCAGGCATGGGACATTCTCTCGACGCTGACGCCCACCGAGTACTCGGCGTTTCGCGAAAGCCTCGGCAAGTCGTCCGGCTTCCAGTCGCATCAGTATCGGTCCCTGGAGTTTGTATTCGGCAACAAGAATGCGGCACTGCTGAAACCCTTTGAGCATCGCGCCGAGATCCACGCCGAGCTGTCGGGACTGCTGAACAGTCCTTCGCTTTATGACGAGGCGATTCGCCTGCTGGGCCGGCGCGGTTTCAGCCTTGATGCCGGGGCGACGGCGCGCGACTGGTCCGCCGCGTATTCCGCCAATGCGTCGGTCATGGCCGCGTGGCGCGTGGTGTATGCCCAACCGAAAGAGCACTGGGACCTGTACGAGCTTGCCGAAAAACTGGTCGATCTGGAGGACTATGTCCGGCAATGGCGTCATCGTCACGTCACCACGGTGCAGCGCGTGATCGGCTTCAAGCGCGGCACTGGCGGCACCGCCGGGGTCGGCTACCTGAAAGCCATGCTTGAAGTCAGGCTGTTTCCGGAATTGTGGGACCTGCGCACCGAGCTTTGAAGTTTTGCATTTCCAACGCAAGGACAAGAACCGGCCAGTCGTCGAGGAACTGAATTAATGTCCGCCATTACTGTGTTGCGCGCATCACGGGTCGAGCGTGTCAAATGTGCCTGATCGCCTTTGCGTGGCAAGCTCACCCGGAATATTCGCTCGTCGTCGCGGCGAACAGGGAAAGCCACGACGGAAATAGCGGGAGCCAACTGCTTGGCTCCCGCCCGGCGTGGCGGGGTATGCGCTGCAGCGCATACCCCAATTCGTACCGTTGCGTCATATGTGCCTGATCGCTATTGCGTGGCACGCTCACCCAGAATATTCGCTCGTGGTTGCGGCGAACAGGGACGAATGGCATGACCGGCCCGCGGCGCCCGCAGATTGGTGGGCCGATGATGCGCAGATTCTCGCCGGGCGCGACCTGCGTGCCGGCGGTACCTGGCTGGGGATTACCCGAAGCGGCCGCTTCGCGGCGCTGACGAATTTTCGTGATCCCGCCGAGCGCAAGCCGGATGCGCCGTCGCGCGGCCGGCTGGTCCTGGACTTCCTGATGGGCACGGACGCGCCACGTGATTATCTGCTCGCGTTGCGGCAGGCGGCGCGGGGCTACCAGGGATTCAATCTGCTGGCGGGTGATAGCAAGACACTCCACTATTTCAGCAGCCGCATCGGCGAAATCGTGGCAGTGCCACCGGGTATTCATGCGCTGTCAAACCATACGTTGAATGAGCCGTGGCCGAAGGTGAATGCGGCAAGGTCGGCTCTGGATGCGGCTCTCAGGGCAGAAACGCCTGAAACGGCGCGCCAGTCCTCGTCCCCGGCCTCGCCGCCGCCGGACGTTGGGGCGGGGAATGCGGGAAGCACTCCACGCGCTACTGTCCGACGCGACCATCGCGGCGGACGGCGCGCTCCCGGATACCGGTGTCGGCCAGGAATGGGAACGCATCCTGTCGCCGGCCCTGATCGTGACCGGGAAATACGGCACCCGCTGTTCAACCGTCCTGACGGTCTCGCATCGCGGCGCGGTGAATGTTGAAGAACGGACACGCGATGCAAGCGGGAAGGTCGCGGGAGCGTCAGTCCACGCTTTTGAATTGACCTGAGGAAGCTCTGATTAAGTTGAGTTCTAAGCCAGACTAGGCGCCTCATTTGGCAAACACGCAAAAATATCGACGCCGAATATGTTTGATATGCAAGGAGATATTTTTGTACGAGCAACAACACGCGTTTGCCAACAGCGAAGCGACGAAATCGACTTAATCAGAGCTTCCCTGACGTGGTAACCGCTCGCCGGGCGCCGGAACCGACCGCCGCGCGGCCCAGTCGATCATTGATGGCCTCCCACGCCGCGGCGCGCGGCGGCGCCTCCACCAGAATGACGCTGGTCTGCGCTGCATCGAGCGTGCGCAGATGGGCATAGAGGCCTTGCGCATAACTTGCCGGGTCCGTATCCGCGGAAATCCAGACCAGCGGCCGGGCATTGCGTACGCCGACGCCGACCGGCGATGGTTTCACTCTCGGCTTCGCGGAGAATGCCAGCACGGCGACGCGTTTGCCGGCTACCAGATTTGCATCCAGCTCCGCTTGCAATGCCGGGCCGCTGAGCAACTTTAGCGGCGTCATCGGCGCATAGTGAGCGGCGAGCGAACCCGAGACACGCGGCATGGCCTGATCGCCGACGGAAGATTTTGCGGAGGGAACATCGTCCGGTTGCAGGGGCATCTCGCCGATCACGGCGCGAATCATCTCCGGCGTGATCGCACCGGGACGCAGCACGACCGGCCGTTTCAATGTCTTCATGCGCGACAGATCGAGGATGGTCGACTCGATGCCAACATCGCAGGCGCCGCCATCGAGCACCAGCAAGGCATCGCCGAACTCGTCCCGCACATGTTGTGCCGTGGTGGGAGAGACGTGGCCAAACCTGTTGGCGGACGGCGCGGCGATGATGCCGCTGCCGGCCTTGGCAAAGGCCGTCAGCAGTTTCTGCGCGAGCGGATGCGCGGGGCAGCGAATGCCGACCGTATCCTGTCCGCCGGTCACGCCATTTGGAATTTGTTTCGACTTTTTCAGGATCAGCGTGAGCGGGCCCGGCCAGAAGGCATCGGTCAATTTTTTCGCGACCGGCGGAATATCGATGGCCCATTTTTCCAGCGGCGTATTCTTGGCCACGTGAACGATCAGCGGGTGATCGGCGGGGCGGCCCTTGGCTTCAAAAATCCCTGCCACCGCCAGTTCGTTGGCCGCGTCCGCCCCGAGCCCGTAGACAGTTTCGGTCGGCAGCGCGACCAGTCCGCCGCGCAGAAGTGTTTCCACCGCATTTTTCAGAAGGTCTTTGCCTGGGCCGCGATCCATGCGCCCATTCTGCCTCAAGACTGCGCTGCTAGAATGACCGCATGTCCGATTCGCCACATCAGCCGTTCCGCATTTCTGTCGCGCCGATGATGGACTGGACCGACCGTCACTGCCGGTATTTTCATCGCCTGCTCAGCAAACACGCGCGCCTCTACACCGAAATGGTCACCACCGGCGCGCTGATTCACGGCGACCAGCCGCGCCATCTGGACTTCAACACCGAGGAACACGCGATCGCACTGCAACTCGGTGGCAGCGAACCGGCCGACCTTGCCACCTGCGCCCGGCTGGGTGAACGCTGGGGTTACGACGAAATCAACCTCAATTGCGGTTGCCCGTCGGAACGCGTACAACGCGGCAGCTTTGGCGCCTGCCTCATGGCGGAGCCGAAACTGGTGGCCGATTGCGTGAGGGCGATGGTCGATGCGGTATCGCTGCCGGTGACCGTCAAGCACCGCATCGGCATCGACAAAGTCGACAGCTATGAATTCGTGCGGGATTTTGTCGGCACCGTCAGTGAAGCCGGGTGCGGCGTCTTTATCGTTCACGCGCGCAATGCCATTCTCAAGGGGTTGAGTCCCAGGCAAAATCGCGAAGTGCCCCCGCTCCGATACGAACATGTCTACCGGCTGAAGCGAGAGTTTCCACACCTGACGATCGTCATCAACGGCGGCATCCGGACATCGGCCGAAATCCGCGGACATCTCGATTTTGTCGACGGCGTGATGATCGGGCGTGAGGCGTATCACAACCCCTACTGGATGGCGACATTCGACCGCGATTTTTTCCAGGCCGAGGGCAACATCGTCTCGCGCGAAGCGGTCGAAGCCGCGCTGGCGATATACGTCGCGAAGCAATCGTTGTCCGGCGTCGTGCCGCACTCGGTCACCCGGCACACACTCGGGCTATATCGCGGCTTGCCGGGCGCGCGCGCCTGGCGGCGCTCGATGTCACAACAACCGGCCTGGGCCACCTTGTAGCGCCGTTTGCGGGAATTCCGCGTGTCGCATCGCCCGCGTGAGCAGTCGCGCAATGTCGGCCCCGATGGCGCCGCCGACATTACCACGCGAGCTGACCCTGCACCGGGCGTCCCGGCACCGCGAACCGGGATGTGTCCAGGCGTTCAATCTGCCGGCGGCCGGCATTGTTCAAATCAAACCGCCCGCACGCCTTGGCAAAGCGCTGCTCGAGCAGGCGCGCGAAAATGCCTTCGCCCACCATCCGCGAACCGAATTGGGGATCGTTGTCACGCCCGCCGCGCATTTCCTGCACGCGCGACATGACATGGGCCGCCTTGAGCGGGAAATGATTTTCCAGCCAGTTTCGGAACAACTCCTTCAATTCCCAGGGCAGGCGCAGCAGGATATAGCCAGCCGATGTCGCGCCCATGTTGCGCGCCGTTTCCAGGATGGTTTCCAATTCATGATCGGTGAGAAACGGGATCACCGGCGCAACATTGATGCCGACCGGAATGCCGGCCTCGGCCAGCCGCTTGATGGTCTGCAGGCGCCGCGCGGGTGCGGTGGCGCGGGGCTCCAGGTAACGCGAGACGTGGTGATCCTGGGTGGTGATCGAAATCGTCACATGGACCAGATTGCGCGCGCTCAGTCCCCGCAGGATATCGATATCGCGCTCAATCAATGCGGACTTGGTAATCAGGCCGACCGCCTGGTTGAATTCGGCGGCAATTTCCAGCAACTGTCGCGTCAGCTGGTATTTCCGTTCACAGGGCTGGTAGGCATCGGTATTGACGCCCATGCTGATGACGTCGGACTGGAACCCCGGCCGGGACAGCTCCGCGCGCAATAATTGCGGGGCGTTTATCTTGGCGAACAGCCGCGTTTCAAAATCCAGGCCCGGCGACAGGCCGAGATAGGCATGAGAAGGACGCGCAAAACAATAGATGCAGCCATGTTCGCAGCCACGATAGGGATTCAGCGAATAGCGGAACGGAATATCCGGCGAGTCATTTCGGGAAATGATGCTCTTCGCCGTCTCGTCGGTGATGACGCTCTTCAGCGGGATGTCTTCGACCACCTCGCCGAGCCAGCCATCGTCGAACGCGTTGCGCTGCCACTGCTCGAAGCGGCCTTCAAGATTCAGTGCCGCCCCGCGGCCTTTGTGGATTTGGTCGCGTTGAGCGCCGGGGGCATGATTGGTTGCGGTGAGGGCCATCGACGTTCCCGATCAAAGAATGCGATAACTGTATATTAATACAGTTATCGCGAATGGTGGGGAAATTTTTTCACCCGGCGAAACCATGCTGCAGGCTGCTAACCTGCAACTTTCCTGTCCCGCCCGAACTGGTACCAGTCGATTCGACGGGTGAGCACCATGATCGCCGCCAGCGCCGCGAACAATAGCAACGACCCCAGCATCAGCGCGTTGTCTTCCGACTGCAACAGCCCGTAAAGCACGCCGTACAACAGCACGAGTTTTGCGGAAAACCCCGCGCTGCGTCGCCACCCGCCCAGCACATGGGTGAGGTAGTGGCCAATCAGCAATACGCAGGACCCGCTCGCGATAAGGTAGGCGTACAGAAAACGGATGTGCTCGGACAAGCTCACCAGCAACAGGAAGAACAGCGCCAGCGAGAGACCCACCAAGCCGTATTGCAGCGGATGAATGCGCAGGTCTTTCAGGGTCTCGAACAAAAAGAATGCGGCGAACGTGAGCGCGATGAACAGGACGCCATATTTCACGGCGCGCTCGGCTTGTTGATAGATATTGACCGGCTCGATAAACGACACGTCGAAGGCCTCAAGCGAGGCGGGGTCCTTCAGTCCGCGCTGCAGCAAATCACTGTTCTTGCTGGCCAGGTGGGAGATTTCCCAGCGTGCGCTGAAGCCATGTTCGTCGATCTGCCTGGTCTGTGGCAGGAAGCGGCCGCCGAAATTGGGATGCGGCCAGGCGGCGGCAAGTTGCGCGACGGTCGTCTTGCCCACCGGGGCAAAGGCCAGCGACCGCATCCCGGCGAGGTCCATTTTGACGGTCACCTCGACCTGGCGAACTTCTGGTGCGGCCAGGACGCCTATGTCCGCGTGCAGTCCGTCACCCAGACCCTCAATCCGGGTGCCGCTTTTGACCGTCAACGCCTGCCCGCCCCAGGTAATTTTTGGCGCCCCGCGCAGTCCTCTCATGTCGCCCAGTCCCAGCGCAAGATAGGCATTGCCGATGGTGACAAGGGCCGGATCGACGTTGAGCCCCAGGTTCGCCGGCACCTCGAAACGCGCAAGCCAGGTTCCCGCCGTCTGGTAAACCAGGGCCTTGTACAAGCCCTTGTATTTTTCTTCGACCGCCGCGGTACCGTTGAAAGCCAGATGCTCCGGGACGATCAAAAGCTGGCGCGGGTGTTCGATAAAGCGCGTGTATCCCTTGCCTTTTTCGTCGAAACCGGAGACCGGTTCTTTTTCGACATATGGAATCACCAGCAACGGACCCACCAGCCGCTGCGGCCCGGCAAAGCTGCTCGCGATCGATTGTTCGACTTGTTGCTGCAAATGCTGCCGGTCGGCGACGATGCTGCCAATCATTCCCAGTGGAACCAGCAGCACCAAAATCAGGAATGCAATCGAGGCGATGCGCAAGAGAAGGCTTTTTTGCAAGTGACTCTCCCATGATCCGGAATTGGCCCAGAGGACGCCCGCGCCCGGCAGAGGAGCGTCGGGATTTGAACGCGGGCGTCCAGCTCCGAGGTTTGTGAATGCTTGAGGGCGACACGCCTGCCGCAGCGGACTACATTGCCCACTCCAGGTGAAAGCGGGCGCCACGCTGGATCGCATCGGTAGACCAGGAAAAACCGTCGATGCGGGATGCCGCAATGTCGAGGTCTGCGTCTGCCGGCAATCCCAGTACGCGCGACGGTTTGCGGCCGATCCACTCAACCCACACGGCGCCGCGCGTGCTGTGCAAGGAATCCGCCTTGGCGGGCGACGGGAATTCGGGGTCCCAAACTTGGTCCTCATTGGGCTCCCCGCGCAGGTTGGCGTTGTTTCCCTCCAGGTCGTCCCCGGCCTCAAGGGGCAGGACCAGGGCAGACATGCCGCCAACGGTATCCGCGGCCAGCGAATACACATATTCGATGGTGACCAGCTCGCCTGACGCCAGTCCCTCGATCGGGCTGGTCATGACGGTCCCGCGCGGAGAGCGTTGCACCAGGATTTGATTGCGCGACATTTCCCGGAAATCGGCGGGCGTCAGGCGCTCATAATCACGGCTGCTGATCAGGCGGCCACCCCAGTCCCTGGTGGGCGTCTGCGCCGCGATGCGCTGCAACGTGGCACCTTTGATCAGCCGCACATGGAAGGTGGCGCTCGCCGCGGATTCGGCCGGCAATTGATAGGTCTGCATCACGCGCACCGCAATGCCCTGGTCATCGATACGCACCTGCCAGTCACGTTCGATCGCACGCAAGGCCCTGCCTTCACAGCCTTCGCCGAGCCACAGCAGTCCCGGCGTCGCTGCAAGCTCGTCGCGATCGGTGTCCGGCGCGTTGACTTCCCGCATTGTCGATGATTTGGTGACAAACGCCGCCGGCTCTTTCTGGATGCGGCGCGCTTCCGCGCTCCCGGTCAACAGTAACGTGATGCCCGCGGCGACGATACTGACGGCCAGGCCGCCGAGGATCGCCATGGCCAGCATTTTCACAAAATCCCAGATGACGAACTGCGCGCGGGAAGATCCCGGTTGCGCTGATGCCCGCCTGCTTTCCCAGATAATCTTCATTGCGGCCCCAAGTTGATGTCGACACAGGCATTGGGCGCCGGGATCAAGGCATGAGCGGGAGCAAAAGATGGCGCGCCGGCGCGCAAAAGTGGCGGAAAAATGATCTGCGGGCCCGTCGAGGCCGCATGGCGACGCCTGCGGTATAGTCCGATCATCAGGAGAAATGGAAAACCGATGAAACGCATTGCCATAGTCGAAGATGACGCCGCCATCCGCCACAACTACAGTGATGCACTGACGCGCAGCGGCTATGAAGTGGAGACCTACGCGGATCGCGCGGAGGCCATGGCCGCATTCAAGACCCGCCTGCCGGACCTGGCCATACTCGACATCGGTCTCGCCGATGAAATCGACGGAGGGTTCACCTTGTGCCGCGACCTGCGCGGGATGTCGGCAACGCTGCCGATCATATTTCTTTCCGCGCGCGACAGCGACTTCGACGTGGTCTCCGGCCTCCGGCTCGGCGCCGACGACTATGTCACCAAGGAAGTGAGCATGCCGCACCTGCTGGCGCGCATCGCCGCGCTGTTCCGCAGGCTTGACGCTGCCCGGCAACCGTCGCGGGCAGAGGACATTTTGCATCGCGGGGACCTGACGCTGGATATCAACAAACTTGCGGTGACCTGGAAAGGCAGTGAAATCGGACTGACCGTGACCGAGTTCTGGATGGTTCATGCCTTGGTCAAATTTCCGGGTCACGTGAAGAACCGCGATCAGCTGATGCGGGAAGCGGAATTGACCGTGGACGACAACACCATCACCTCTCACCTCAAGCGCATCCGCAAGAAGTTCATGGCCGTCGATGCCGCGTTCGATGAAATTGAAACCGTGTACGGCATGGGCTATCGCTGGCATGCCGCGTAGCGACGTCCATGCTGCGCTTCCATTTGCTCACGGCGACCGAGCGGACCCGGAATTCTCACGCTTATGCGCGACGCGCCGCCGGCATTGATGGCGCTGCCGTCGTTTTTTCGCAGTATCCGCGCAAAGCTGCTGCTGATCGCGCTGCTGTTGTTGCTGATCCCTTTCATCGGCTTTCGTTTTATCCAGGAAATGGATGGCTATTTGCGCGAGGGACAGGAGCAGGTGCTGGTCAGCGCGGCCAAGCTGTTGTCCGCCACCCTTTCTGATCGGCCACAACTGTTTTCCAGCGTCGGCGAGAATGCCGCGAGTGAACCGGTCGAGCGCCGGCGGCTACTGGCTTTGTTCAGCAGCGCCGACCCGGAAACCGCCGCCAACCTGGGCGTTGCCTATGTGCCCTCCGAGGATATTGAACGCGTGCTGAACGTTGTCGCCAACAGCGCCTCGCGCATCTGGGTGGTCGATGCGCATTCGCAGGTGCGGGGCCTCGCCGGCACATTGAACAGCCGGCGTGGCAGCGAGACCAGGACCGGGACAACCCTGTTCGCCGGTTTCTACGCGCGCGTGATTCGTCCGGTCGTCAGCCTGGTGGCGGCGGACCCCGCCAATCCCGCCCGTGACGATGCCGGTCTCGCGCAGCGCGCGGTCATGTCGCAGGTGGATCGCGCGCTGGTCGGCGAGCCCAATGCCCGCTGGCGGCGCATGAGCGAAGGCTCGGGTGTCATTCTGTCAGTCGCCCAACCGGTCTGGACGGGGGACAATATTGTCGGCGCGGTGGTGGTGGAAGAAACCACCGGCAGCAGCCAGTCACTCAAGTTCGCGGCGCTGGAGTCCTTGCTGGCGACCACGGTCGTTGTGTTCCTGGTGGGCTTTGTCGCCCTGCTGGGTTTTGCGTGGCGGCTCGCGTTTCGCGTACGGCGGCTGCAGTCGCAGGCGGACGCGGCGATCGACCGGCACGGGCGGATTTCGGGCCGTATTGCCGGCTCGGAAAATGATGATGAAATCGGCACACTCGCACGCACACTCGATGCCACGCTTCAGCGCCTGAGCCGCTACAACCACTATCTCGAGCAGATGGCCGCCCGCCTGTCGCACGAGTTGCGCACGCCGGTCGCGGTGGTGCGCTCGTCACTCGATAACCTGCGGCAAGGGGGCTTGTCCGAACCAGATCGCGTCTACATCGAACGCGCGGAGGAAGGCGTGAAGCGCCTGTCCGCGCTGATCTCCAGGATGGCGGAGGCCACCCAGCTCGAGGGCATGCTGCAGGAATCCGAAAAGCGGGAGTTCGACCTGGCCAAGGTCGTGCGCGGGTGTTTCGATGGCTACCGCATGGCTTATGTGTCAAACATGCCGGAACAATTCCGGCTCACCCTGAATAACGACGGGCCGATTTTGCTGCACGGAATTCCCGATGTCATCGCACAACTGCTCGACAAGCTGGTGCAGAACGCGGTCGATTTCACCACGCCGGGCACACCGATTGCGATCTCGCTGCGCGTTAGCGGGCGGAAGGCGCTCCTGTCTGTTGAAAACACCGGCCCGCCGTTGCCGGAATCCATTGCCGGCAACCTGTTTGTGTCAATGGTTTCCTCCCGCGCGCAAGGCAGTGCCCACGACGGGCATCTGGGTCTCGGTTTGTTTATCGTCCGGTTGATCGCGGAGTTTCACGGCGGTAGCGTGCGGGCCGAGAATCTGCACGGCGCGGGCGGCGTTCGATTTGAAGTGCGGCTACCGATTGTGAATCACGCAGGCTAGCACTGGCGCGCCGTTCCGGGCGAAAACAACTGGAAAGGCGCGCCAAATGGCGATCCGCGTGGTCTTATCCAGTGGCGCCCGCTAACTCAACCGCTGCGCTCCGGTTTGCAATGCCGCCACGGCCTGCAATGCCTGCGGATTCACATTCAACTGTGCGCTCGCCAGCATGGCTTGTGCGGCATCGATACTGACGTTGGCGAGCGCGCCGTCGTGGCCGTAGCGGTAGGCAAAGTCTCCGCCCAATGCGGCGACGTCGCTGCCATCGAGATGCGTGGCCAGCATCGAATTCAACGCGTTCCATTTGTTGAGACGCGGATTGGCCGCGCGCGCTTCATCGAACTTGCCGACCAATGCCTGAAAGTTGAACAACTCAATCGCGTTGTCCTTCAGCGTATCGGTGCCTGCGGGATTATGGTCGCCGAGGCTGTCGGCGATCATTTGCAGGTTGACCAGGCTGCGATGGGACCCATCGGCGTACCAGTCGTCAAAGACAATCGTGTCGCCATTGCCCAGGTTCAGCTTGAGATTGTCGCCTTGTTTGACCAGGCTCAAATCTTCATAACGGATGCCGCCGCCGAGGGAGAGCGTGTCGCTGCCGCCATTGAGTTGAATGTGGTCATCGCCATCGCCGGCGTTGAACGCAAATAGATTGTGTCCTGCGCCGGAGACGATTTGGTCAGCACCTGCACCGCCGACGAATACGTTATTGCCATTGCCGCCGGTAATCGTGTCGGCGCCTTCGTTGCCCGATAGCAGATTGTCGCCTTCGCCTCCCAGGAGCACGTCCGCACCCTTGCCGCCCTCAAGCAGGTCATTGCCTTGCCCGCCGTCCAGCAAATCCTGCCCCGTGCCGCCGTTCAGATAATCGTTCCCGGTACCGCCAAAAAGCTGGTCCAGCCCCTCGTCGCCGAAAATCAGATCGTCATCCGCACCACCATTCAGCAGGTCGGCGCCGGTACCTCCATGCAGCTCGTCGTTGCCGGCGTCGCCGTTGAGCGCGTCGGCGCCGCCATTTCCATAGAGCGTGTCGGCATCTTCCCCGCCATTGAGCGTGTCGGCACCATTGTCACCGTTGAGCGTGTCCTGCCCGCCCATCCCGTTCAGCGTGTCGTTGCCGCCCAGGCCGGACAATGTGTCGTTGCCGGCGCCGCCGGTCAGTTCGTCGTCCTTGCGCGTACCGGTGACGGTTTGGTCGGCGGCGACCGCATCGGCAATATTGAGACGCAAGGTCGAGGATGCCGACGCGCCCGCGATATCGGTCGCGACGATCGTGATGGCCAGGAATTCGGGCGCGGCAATCGGAGGGGTTCCGATCACGGTGCCATTGGCGTTAACACTGAGCCAAGTGGGCAATGGATCGCCATTCGCCAGTGTCGCCGTGTAGCGGAGACTGTCACCAACATCCGCATCGCTAAATGCGTTCGCCGGAATCTGGTACTGGAACGCGACACTTTCGGTTGCCGGCGGCAGAACGATCGGCTGGGCCAATACCGGTGCATCGTTGACGTTGTTGATGGTGAAGCTGACCAATTGGAATGTTGCTGCGCCGCTGGTATCCGTTGCCACGACCTTGAGGTTGAAATTGCCCACCTCCGCGTCATCGGCGATGCCGGTCAAGGTGCCCGTCACGGCGTTGAATGTCAGCCACGCCGGCAAGGCCGTGCCGTCCTCGCGGGTGACCGCGTAGGTGAGCGTATCGCCGGCGTCCGTATCCGCGAACGCGTCCACGGGAATTTGCCAGGCAATCGCGTCGCCCTCATTAAACACTTGAGGAGCGATCCCGCGTGTCGTCGGTGCGTCGTTGACATTCGCCACGTTGAGCGAAAATTCGGCCGCGGTGGAAAGTCCACTGGCATCGGTTGCGGTCAGCTTGAGTTGCAAGTCACCGACGTCGCCATTTGCCGGTGTTCCGGAAAAGGTGCGCGATAGGGCATCAAAACTCAGCCAGGAGGGCAACGGATCGCCGTTCACGAGAGACGCGCTGAAAGTCAACACGTCGCCGGCATCGTCGTCTACCAGCACGCCTGCCGCTACCGCCAAACTGAATTCTGCACCCTGCGTGGCCTGCTGATTGCCAATCGCGACGCCGAGGCGCGGTGCATCGTTGACATTATTGACCGTAATCGAAAATCCTGAGTGCGCCTGCGCGCCGGCATGGTCGGTGGCAACGACGACCAGATCGACGCGACCGAGACTTTGCCGATCACCCTGACCGGAGACTTGATGGGTCACCGGATCGAATTGCATCCATGTCGGCAGCGGGTCGCCATTGGCCAGGCGCACGTCATAAGTGAGGGTGTCGCCGCTGTCCACGTCGGCAAACGCACTATCCGGGATCGTCACGGTGAACGGCTGATGCTCATCGAACTCGAAGGCGCCGATGGCACCTGCTGCATCGGGTGCATCGTTCACGTTCGCGATGTTAAGCGCGAAACTCTGCGAGGCAGAAAGTCCGCCCGCATCGGTGGCGCGCACGACCACGTTGAGCGATCCGACATCGCCGTTTGCGGGTTGGCCGCTGAAAGTGCCCGTTCCCCCGTCGAAGGCCAGCCATGCCGGCAGTGCAGCGCCGTTGGCAAGCGCCGCCGACAACGTGAGCGCATCGCCTGCATCCGCGTCGGCGAATGTGCCGGCCGGGATGGTAAAGACGAAACTCGCGTCCTCATCGACCTGCTGATCGACGAGCGACATTGCAACGGTGGGCGCGCCGTTGACGTTGCTAACACCGACCCGAAATGCAGCAGTCGCAATTGCGCCTGCCGCATCCGTCGCTGTCACCATCATATCCAGCGCGCCGACGTCGCCATTGGCGGGCGTGCCGGAGAATGTCGACGACGGCGCATCAAACACGAGCCACGCGGGCAGCGGATCGCCGTTGGCGAGGGCCGCGGTCAATTGCAGCGTTTCCCCCGCATCGACATCGACAAACGTACCCGCCGCAACAGTGAAGCTGAACGAATCGTTTTCCGCCACCGTCTGATCGACAATCGCGCGTGCCAGCACGGGCGCATCGTTGACGTTGGCCACGTTCAACGAGAACACCTGCGACGCGGCCGCTCCGGCGGTGTCGGTGGCGGTAATCTCCACCGCAATACTGCCGATGTCGCCATTTCCCGGTATCCCGGTCAATTGACGTGTCTGCGCGTTGAAGCTCAGCCACGAGGGCAACGAGTCACCATTCGCCAGTTTCGCCGACAACGTGAGTGGGTCATTGGCATCCACGTCGGTAAACGCGTCGAGCGGCACGTGCAGCGAAAACGCCGCGCTCTGATCGATCGATTGATCGTCAAGCAAGACAGTCGCCTCCGGCGCGTCATTGACATTGGCGACGCTCAACGTGAGGACTTGCGATGCCGTCAGTCCACCGGAATCGGTTGCCGTAATCCGGATGTCGGTGCTGCCAACGTCGCTATTGGCGGGAGTACCGCTGAAGATGCGAGTCGTGGCGTCGAAGGTGAGCCAGGAAGGGAGCGGATCGCCGTTGGCGAGGGACGCGGACAGGTTAAGCGCCGCGCCGTCTTCCCGATCATTGAAGGCACCCTCCGGCAGCGTGTAGGAAAACGCGTCGAACTGGCTGGTGGTGGCATATGCCGAACCCAAACCGACGGTCGGTGCTTCGTTGCCGCCGTCGCCGGCGAGCGCGAGCATTTCGCCCATGCCCAGGGTGGAGCCGTCAGCGAACTTGAAGAATTCGATTCCAAGTCCCAGCGCGTCGTCGGCGTTGGGCAGGACAACCTTGACGCCGCGTCCGTCACCCCAGGAAATGTTCAGGGTCTCGCGGGTGACGCCATCGTGCAGATGGGTGCCTCGCGAAAAACTCAGGCTTGCCGCGGTGATGCCCTCTTCAAACGTGAGCACGTCCTCGGCAATGACCGTTCCAAACAATCGCTTGAGCTCGGCGTAATCGTTGACCGCCGGGATATCCTCGATGGACGCGAAATTGCTGTGTACGAATGCACCGATCTCGCCCGTGCTCAAGCTGATGCTCAGGAAGTTCTCGGCGTTACCTGTATTGACATCGCTATTGATGATTTGTTCGGCATGAAACGCGCTTGTCGCACTACCCATCACGCCCGCCGCATCGGGTATCAGGCTCAAGATGCCCGCGGACGGACCTTCGTTGTATAGATTCTGATCCTCCGCGCCCAACAGCAAACGCGCGTTGGCCTGGGTGAGTTTCAGTTCGCGGCTCGTGCTGCTCGTGGCGGAATAGTATTCCATGATGCCAACAGAGGCCGAGAAATTCACGTTGCCTGCACTCTCGCCGGTGTCGAAAATTGTGTCCCATCCCTGATCGTTGGCGAACACCCGATATTGATCGCTGCCGCGGAATCCATCGAGGTAATCCGACCCATCGCCACCGATGAGTTCATCCTGGCCATTGCGGCCGTACAGGAGGTCATCGCCACCGCCGCCAAAGACGAAATCACCTACCGAGCCGGGACCGTCAATCGCCGGATAGCTGTTCGATTGCCCGGCCATGGCCGCCGCCGAGCCGACAATATCATCGCCATTGCCGGCATCTACCAGAACGCCAATGCCACTGTCGTCGCTCAGATGAATGCGGCTATCGGCGTCGTCGGCGCGCACGTCGGTGATGTTCACGTCATAGCTATCGCGATAACTATAGTGCGGAACCTGGAAGGTCTCGGTAACCGTCTCGGTATGCGTAAAGGGCGTACGCTGGGTATGGGTGCGCGTCCTGCCCGGAACCTCAATCCGGCGGGAGTCGTTCACGACCACGAAATCTTTACCGGCATTGGTAGTATTCCCGTCATTGCGGAAAATCTGTACCTTGGTGGGTACGTTGTAGAAATCCGGCGGGTCATTGTCCGTCGTCGTCGTGGTCGTGTAATCGGTCACCGTCCGGTCATACGTATTCGTTACCGTTTCGTAGTGGTCGAAGGCCGCGTTGCTGTCGACATTGATGCGACTATCGTCAACATAGATGTCGTTCCCGCCTCCCTCGACCCGACCGGTGCCGATCGCGATCTCCGCATGATGCGGATCGTGGTTGGCGTCAACGTAGTCAAACGTCCCCGATTCCAGCGAAGGTGCCGCACCGTTGGCCAAGGCCAGACTCGCCAGCCGGGCCGCATGTTGTTCGCGGTAGGCATCCACGCTACCGGCGTTCTCCGGATCCAGCAGGGAACGCAGACCCAGTACGGCATCACCCGAAACGATCCACGACTGCTGGCTGGTAAAGTAGCCCTTGATTTGCAGGCCATTCTGCACCCCTTCCGGCGAGTCTTTCAGCAGTACCAGCGCGTCATCGCCTGCGCGCGAAACCTTCAAGTCGGCGATGCGGATGCCATCGCCTAGCTGGATATAGCTGATGGTGGCGACCGCCTCGGTGACCTGGTCAAGCCCCATGTTCCGGCGAAAGATGTAGGTATCGTTATCCGCGCCGCCGTTCAGGACATCATTGCCGGTCCCGCCGTCGAGCGTATCGACACCGTCACCGCCATTTAGCGTGTCGGCGCCCGCGCCGCCCGCCAGGAAATCGTTGCTCGCACTACCTTCTAGTACATCGTTGAGCGCGCGTCCGTACAGGCGATCATCGCCGCCCGTGCCGGTTGCGCTGCCCGGTTCCGCGAGCGCATTGGCCAGCAACTCATCGTGCGTGAATGTGCCGGTTTCGCTTCGATAGTTCACAAACGCATGGTTGAAACCATCCTTGATGGTGATGCGGCCGCCATCCAGCGTGGTGATAACCATATTCTCCACCTCGCCCTCCGTCGCCTCCCGCGTCACCAAGAGATCGGTCAGCGAGGCACCTTTGATATAGAGGGTATTGCTGCCATCCTGGTCGTCAATGGTGTCCTGCCCGCGGCCATCGACCACGTAAAAATCGTCGCCTTCGCCACCCGCCAGCGTGTCGCTGCCGGATCCGGCGTCGAGGGTATCGTTGCCCCAGTCGCCGATGAGCGTGTCGTCACCCGCGCCACCGGACAAAACGTCATCTCCGCCCTGGCCAAACAGGGTATCGCTACCGCTGCCACCACCGAGTACGTTGGTGGCGTCGTCGCCGACCAGGGTGATATCACCGCGCGTGAGCTTGAGCGCCATCAGTTCGACATGGGAAATTGTCTTTATCGGGCCATCGGCAAACTCGTATCGCGACACCACGCCTTCCAGGCCGCCGCTCACGTTGATGGAATCGACCACATTGTTTGACGTGTCCACGCCATACACGAGGCGCATGTCGGTACCGGTTTCAGCGGTTTCGAGGGAAATGTTGTCCAGCGTAATGCCGGCGCCGAATCGAATCGTGTTGTTGAGGTCGGTGTCGTTCAACTCATCGTTGCCGTCGCCCTGCGCGAACGCATAGGTATCGGTGCCCTGGCCCCCGAACAAATAATCGTCCTCTACGCCGCCGACCAGATGATCGTCGCCGTCGCCGCCGACCAGCAAGTCATTGCCGAGAGCGCCACGCAATACGTCGTCGCCGGACTGGCCAATCAGCACGTCGTCGCCCGCGCTACCCGCGATGACATCGTTGACGCCGTCGTTGCCAGCAACATCCAGGTATTCGAACGCGGCCAGCAATTGTTCCTGCGTCACGACGGTGCCATCCGCGAAGTGAAGCGATTGCGCATCCGCGCGCGTGAGCGCGTCCGCAATGCGCAAGGTGCTGCCATTGCCGTTGTCGAGCACCAGTGTGTTCGGCATGGCGGCATCGCGCGTCACGGATAGGGTGGCGCGGTCCCACGCCGCACCAAGAACGATGGTGTTGGCGCCATGGCCATCGTCGATTGTGGTGGTGCCCAGATCGGTCACCATGTACTCATCGTCGCCGCCATTGCCGCGCAGCGTGTTGTCGCCGGCGCCGCCGTCGAGCACATCGTTGCTGTCGCCAGCGGTGAGCAGATCGTCACCGCCGCCGCCAACCAGGTTGGTGCCGCCTAACTGGAATCCGTTCGATGCGATGTTGAGCGAATCGGTGGTCTGGGCCAGAAGCTGTTTTTGGGTGAGGGTTTCGCCGGTTGCCAGCGTGTAGGTTTGGCGGTCGGCGTGGTCGAGTGCGCCGTGAAGTTCAATCTGATCGCCGTTTTCACGCGACAGCAGGAGTACGGATGGATCGTTGTTAGCCTGGGAAATCCGCAGCGAGGAAAAGTCAAGATCCCTGGAGAACTCGATGCGGTTGCCGCCGCCATTCGTCCTGACAATGGTGGCCCCGGTGCCTTCCAGCACGTAGGTATTGTCGCCTTCGCCACCGGATAGAAAATCGTTCACACCGCGGCTGATCAGCGTATCGTTGCCATCGCCGCCAAACAGCCGGTTGCCTCCACCGGCTCCACCACCGGCTCCACCATCCAGCACATCGTGACCGTCGCCGCCCTGCAATTCGTCGACGCCTTCGCCGCCTTCCAGCTTATCGTTGTCAGCCTCGCCGGCGAGGATATCGTCGCCTGTGCCACCACGAAGCGTGTCATCGCCGATCCCACCTTTGAGTGTGTCCATACCGGCGTCGCCATCGATCACATCGTTCCCGCCCTGGCCATCGATGCTGTCGTTGTCGTCGCCGCCACTGATGGTGTCATTTCCATGGAGAGCGATGGAGACACTCTCGCGATCGGTGTCACCCATGATGGTGTCGTTGCCCGCACCACCCTTGATGGTGTCGCTGCCGCCGCCGCCACGAATCTGGTCGTTGCCGGCGCCGCCGTCGATGTCGTCGTTACCGTGAAGTTCACCGGCGATGTTGTCGTCGTCGCCGTCGATGAGATCGTCCCATTCAGGATCGTTCGGGTCGATGGATT
>JBDTSU010000022.1:0-20638 GCA_039930965.1 Betaproteobacteria bacterium | reverse complement strand
CAGGATGGGCCGGGAGATTCGCGTTCCCCTCCCCGGGTCTTCAAACGTTGAAGCGGAAATGCATGACATCGCCGTCCTTGACGATGTAATCCTTGCCTTCGACGCGCATCTTTCCGGCCTCCTTTGCCTTCGCCTCGCCACCGAGTTTCACATAATCGTCAAAGGCGATGACTTCGGCACGGATAAAGCCCTTTTCGAAATCGGTGTGAATCACACCTGCAGCCTGGGGCGCCGTGGAACCCTTGTGAATGGTCCAGGCACGCACTTCCTTTTCGCCGGCGGTGAAATACGTTTCCAGCCCCAGCAAGGTGTAGGCCGCCCGAATCATGCGGTCGAGGCCAGGCTCCGTCATGCCGATATCATCAAGAAATACCTGCTTGTCTTCCGACGGCATGTCGGCGATTTCCGCTTCAATTTTTGCGCAGATCGCGACCACCGGCGAATTCTCCTTTGCCGCATGGGTTCTCACCGCATCGAGCAAGGGATTGTTCTCGAAACCCCCTTCGATCACGTTCGCCACGTACAGCACCGGCTTGGCCGTGAGCAGGCTCAATGGCTTGATCAGCGCCATCTGGTCGGCGTCGAGGCCCATGCTGCGAACCGCATCGCCTTGATTCAGATGCTTCATCATCGGCTCAAGCACGGCAGCAAGCTTTATCGCGTCCTTTTCGCCGGCACGGGAGTTTTTTTGCGCCTTGTGCAATGCCTTTTCGACTGTAGCCATGTCTGCCAGCGCCAGTTCCGTATCGATCACGGCGATATCCGACAACGGATCGACCTTGCCGGACACGTGAATGACATTGGGATCCTCGAAGCAGCGCACCACGTGTGATATCGCGTCGGTTTCGCGGATGTTGGCCAGGAACTGGTTTCCCAGGCCTTCACCCTTCGACGCGCCCGCGACCAGGCCGGCGATATCGACAAACTCGACGATCGCCGGAATTTCTTTCAGCGGTTTGACCAGCGATGACAGCTGTCCGAGGCGAAGATCCGGCACTTCGACAATGCCGATATTGGGCTCGATGGTGCAGAACGGATAGTTCTCTGCGGCAATTCCCGCCTTGGTCAGGGCGTTGAAGGTAGTGGACTTTCCGACGTTGGGCAGGCCAACAATGCCGCATTTCATAGTGAATCTTTCTTTTGTACGGGTTGATCCGCCGTGGACCTGGCCACCTTTGCGGATTTTTCTTTGGTATGCAATTTGAGCATGACCGCTTCCATGTCGCCCCCGGCGATCAGCGGCCAAGCGTCGGTCGCGCGGCGCATAGCCTCTTCGATGGCCAGCGCGTCGGGCTTGTCCGGCCGATGCAGCACATAGTCCACCACTTCCGCGCGCGACATGTCGCCTCCCAGCTTAAGCGCCATCTCGCGCGGATGGCCGATGCCGATGCGCAAGCGCCAGAAATCGCGAGTGCCCAGGTGCGACACGATGTCCTTCACGCCATTACTGCCTGCCGCACCGCCGATCTTCATCTTCAGTCCGCCGGCCGGAAGGTCCATTTCATCGTGCGCAACCAGAATTTCTTCCGGCTGGATCTGGTAGAACTTGGCCAGCGAACCGACTGCCTGGCCGGACCGATTCATGAACGTCAGCGGCTTCAGCAGCCAGACCCCGCCCACCTTGGCCACTTCGCCGTGAAACTTGTTGTCTTTCTTGAAGGTCGCGCCAAACTCGCGCGCCAGCGCCTCCAACCACCAGAATCCGGCGTTGTGACGGGTTTGCTCGTATTCGCGGCCGGGATTGCCGAGCCCAACGACAAGTTTTATGGATGCACTCACGGTTCTTCGTTCATGAAGCGTATGGCTCTGCCATCGCTTCATACCTGACTAGGCCGGACAAAAGCAGGGTTTGACTTTTGTCCGATGGATATAAATAAAAATGCCCGCAATCCGGGATCGCGGGCATTCGAATATACAACGCGACAAAGTGCGGATTATTTCTTGTCTTTTCCGCCAGCCTTGTCGTCTTTCTTGGGAGCCTCCTCCTCTTTAGCTTTCTGGTTGGCAGCGGGGACATCGGCTGCCGATACCGCCACCGCTGCGACTTCCTCCTCGGCCGCGACGGCACGCGGGATGATGATCGTCGCAACGGACGGATCGTCGCCGCGGATCAGCGCCACCGATTCCACGCCGGACGGCATCTTCACACCTGACAAATGCAGCGAATGACCGGCTGCCAGGTCCTTCAGATCGACCTCGATGAATTCGGGCAGGTCTTTCGGCAGGCAGGCGATGTCAAGCTCGTTGATGATGTGCGAAACGATACCGCCGGAGACCTTGACGCCCGGGGCGATGTCTTCGTTGATGAAATGCAGCGGCACCTTCATGTGAATCTTCCTGTCCGCAGCGATGCGCTGGAAGTCCACGTGCAGGACGTTCTGCTTCCACGCGTGCATTTGCACGTCACGCAGCAGCACCTGTTCGTTCTTGCCATCGAGATCCATGTCGAGAATGGAGGCGTGGAATGCTTCCAGTTTCAACTTGTGAAAGATCTCGTTGTGGTCGAGTTCGATGACGGTGGCGTCCTTGCCGCCCCCGTAAACGATGCCCGGCACCTTGTCCACGCGACGCAGGCGGCGGCTCGCACCCGTGCCCTGTACTTTGCGCGTTTCAGCTTTGATTGCGATTTTCATGTTGTACTCCAAGTCATAAACCACCCGCGACCAGGTGGTTTGTTGCAAAAGCGCCAACGGCATTCCCGCAAAAGCAGGGACTCGATGACGCACATACCTACTCCGTAAACAGAGAGCTCACCGAGCTGCCCTCCGCAATTCTCCTGATCGTCTCAGCGATCAATTCCGCCGCACCGATCTGCCTGATCTTCCTGCATGCCTGCGCGTCCGGCTTCAGCGGGATGGTATCGGTCACCACCAGCTCATCAATCACCGAATTTTCGATGCGATCGATGGCTGGTCCCGACAGTACCGGGTGCGTACAGTACGCAATGACCCTTGCCGCGCCACGATCCTTCAGTGCCTTTGCCGCTTCCGTCAGCGTGCCGGCGGTGTCCACGATGTCATCCATGATTACGCACGAGCGCCCTTCAACATCACCGATGATGTTCATCACCATCGATACATTTGCCCGCGGGCGGCGCTTGTCGATTATCGCCAGTTCCGCGTCCAGCTGCTTGGCGATGGCCCTCGCCCGAACCACCCCGCCCACATCGGGCGACACCACGATCAGGTCCGGATAATCCAGCTTCCAGACATCTCCCAGCAAGATCGGCGTCGCATAAATATTGTCGACCGGAATATCAAAGAATCCCTGTATCTGGTCCGCATGAAGATCCATGGTCAGGACGCGGTCTACGCCCACACCCACCAGCATATTCGCCACCACTTTGGCGGTGATCGCGACTCGCGCACTGCGCGGACGTCGGTCCTGCCTGGCATATCCAAAATACGGCATCGCCGCGGTAATGCGTGCGGCCGAAGACCGCTTCAGCGCATCGGCCATCACCATGATTTCCATCAGGTGATCGTTGGTCGGCGCACAGGTCGACTGCAAAATGAAAACGTCCTTGCCGCGGACGTTTTCCATGATCTCGACCATCACTTCGCCGTCGCTGAATTTGCCAACCTTGGCGCGACCCAGTTGCGTACCCATCTGCCGCGCAACTTCCTTCGCGAGCTTCGGATTCGCGCTGCCGGTAAAAATCGTCAAATTGTCAAAAGCCACTGTAGCGCCTCATTCTCACGGTTGGAAAGAAGGTCACTTCAGGTATCTGCCCGACCGGACCATTTGCCGGAGGTAACGGATACGCTGTCTTGCTTGTAATGGCTGGGGAGGTAGGGATCGAACCTACGAATGCCGGAATCAAAATCCGGTGCCTTACCACTTGGCGACTCCCCAAAAACGTCAATCGCCCAGAGGATGTTTCGTCAATCCCCGTGCGACAAATCCCTTGTGTTCCGGCTGCAGTTGCGAAAAAACGCTCCTGGCATCGCGTTCGAATTCGAACGCGGCAAATACGCAGGCTCCGGAACCGGTCATACGGGCACCGAAAACAGAATTCTGGCTCAATTTGCCGAGCGCCTGGACACCCGCCGCCACTGCCGGAAACGCTTTCATAACAACGGGTTGCAGGTCATTACGCGTATCTGCGAGCCCACTTGCCGAAAAGTCCGCTATTTTGAGGCGAATCGTGTTTCTTGTCAATTCCGGCCGGGCAAAGACGAAGGGAGTCGGTACCTGTGCGGACGGCGTCAGGACCACATACCACCACATCGGTATGTCCAGCGGTTGCAGCAATTCGCCGACCCCCTCCACCCATGCGTTGCGTCCGAATACGAAGAACGGGACATCCGCGCCAAGCGACAGCGCCAGGTCCTGCAATCGTTGACGTGAGAATTTCAGGCCCCAAAGACGGTTCAATGCCAGCAAAGCGGACGCCGCATCGGAACTGCCACCGCCCAGGCCGCCACCCATCGGAATCCGTTTCTCGACGTCAATATCCGCACCCAGTGGGCAGGCGGATTCCCGCTGAAGCAATCTGGCGGCGCGCACAACCAGGTCTTCGTCTTCATGAATGCCAGGTAGCACGGACGTGCGGCATATTCGACCGTCGTCACGCGGGCGAAAATTCAGCATATCGCCAAAATCGAGCAGGGTGAACGCCGACTGCAGGAGGTGATAGCCATCCGCGCGCCGCCCCACAACATGCAGGAACAGATTCAGCTTGGCAGGGGCCGGCACGCTCAGCGTCATTCGGCCTGCCACTCATCAATGACGAGACGGACAACCACGTCGCCCCTCAGCGCCGACAAGCGCGATGCATACCGAAACGCGCCCGCCACACGCAGGCGCTCGACCGTAACCTGCCAGGTGTCGCCATTGCCGAATTGCTGCTCGACCGGTTCGTCTTCCGCCAGACCGATTCCCTGCGTCCAGCGCGCGATCGCGTCCATATCGAGCGGCACGCCCAGCAATGATGCGGTCAGCTCGCCAATCGATTTCGCACGGACGATTTCCTGGCTGCGGCGCATGACCACATCACCGTTGGCCGGCTTGACGATTTCCGCGATCTGGCCGCCAAATGGCGTGGAAATCTCCAGGCGTTCCTCGCCCGGCAGCCTTGCCCAGCGGATATGGCCAATTTCGATTTTGTCTCCGACGCGAACACTCAAGCGGCCCTGCAACCTGAAAAAGACCGATGCCGGATAAGCCCCTGGTGCTGCCGGCATGGGAGGAACGATGGCGGGCGCCACGCACGCGGCCAGCAGGACTGCCGCGACACCCGGGAAAATTGCCACACAAAAACGGCGCCTGGGATTAACCCGGCGCCGCTCAATTGCGACGTTGACCTCCGCTGTCATCACGGCGCGAATTTCTTCATCACCGATACCAGCACTTCACTACCCGGATTTTCCAGCAATGACGACTGCCAGACTTTCATTGCCTCGTCCCGATCTCCTCTGGCCCATAATATTTCGCCCAAATGGGCCGCAATTTCCGGATCGCGGCGCAACTGGTATGCCCCTTTGAGCGTTTGCAGCGCCTCATCCACGCGACCCAGGCGAAACTGCACCCATCCCAGGCTGTCCTGGATGAAGGCATCGTTCGGCGCAAATCTCAACGCTTTTTGCACCAATTCGTAGGCCTCGGCAAGACGGTGATTGCGCTCGGCGAAGGTGTAGCCCAACGCGTTGTATGCGTGCGCATGTTCGGGCCTCAGGTCAATCACCCGCAGCAAATCCGCTTCCATCACGTCAAGTTTGTCTATCTTTTCGGCCACCATGGCGCGGTCGTACAAAAGGTCAGCAGTATCGGGATAGCTTTCAATGGCCTCAGACAGCAGCGTAAATGCCGCCGGCAGCGCCTTGGAATCGCGCAATAACTGGGCTTCGGCGAGGATCAGTTGAATACGCGTTTCAGGGGAATCCCGCTCTGCCACCTGTGCATCGCGCAGATGTTTGCGTCCCGCCGCGATGCCGTCGCGCTTGGCAAGAATGTGCGCGATCTTCAATTGGCTGGTGACAAAATACTCGCCCGCGGAGATTTTCCGATACCACGCGATGGCAGCGTCCGGCTGCTTTTGGCCCTCGGCGACGGCACCCAGGTTGAAATAGACGGGATTGGCATCGCGCGGCGCCAATTCCAGCACGCGCTTGAACTGCAATTCCGCATCACCAAAATCCTCAACCTGCTGTGACAGCAAGCCGATGGCATACGGAATCTCCGGATCGGCCGGACGATTCGTTGCCGCGATCCTGAACTGCTCGCGCGCCGACAAATAGTTTTTCCGGGCGACCAGCAATCGCGCATAAGTCTGGCGCACGTCAGCCGCATCGGGGTGCTTCGCGAGAAATTGCGCGAGGTAGTCGGCAGCCTTGTCCTCCGCGGTTTCGCGAATGATCTGCGATTTCAGTATTGCCGCGTGGGACCAATCCGATCGCCGCTGCAATGCCTCATCGATCGCCAGCAATGCACCGGCAGTATCCTTCGCGGCAAGCAGCGAAAGCGCGATGGCAAAATGCGCCTCCGGCAGATTCAGATAAGGTCCGGTCAGCGACTTTATCGCGCCAGCCACCGCCGGTTTGTCGGCAAAGCGGGCCAGCAGCGGATTCAACTGCATCAATACCGCGGCCGTCCTGCCGGGCTGGGCCAGCATCGCGGCGATACTGGACTTGGCTGAATCGAGCGTTCCCTGGGTCCCGACAAGCGCCGCCAGTGCCTGGCGCGCCACGGTCGAATTCGGTTCCAGCTCAAGCCACAGGGTGGTGGCTTCCAGGGCCATTGGCAGCTCCCGTGCCTGGAAGGCGACTTCAACCGCCCGTCTTGCCAGACGGGGATCGCGGGTTTTTTGCGCAAGGTCTGTCAGCCCGCGCAACGCGAGGTCGACCCGCCCACGCTGGCCGGCGATTTCCGAAATCAGGTATTGATAGAGTATCTGATTGGTCAATCCCGGCGCGGGTACGTCGCTTTCGCCGTTCGGGCGAGTGCCTGTCTGCTCGCCGCTTGCGCCAGCCTTGCCCGCGGGTTCCGACCAGGCCGGGCCGGCATGAACTGCCACCAGCAATGCGACAACCGGTACTGCCCACCAATGCCATGTCATCTTCAAGTCCATTTTCGCCTTCAAATCACCCCGGCGGCACTCAAGCTGCGCATCGTTTCTTGCGCAGTCTTGCTCCCGAAGGCGAATCATAATCTGTTAAGACGGGTGCGTCACCGGCAAGTTCGCGGGATTCCAACATTGCATTTACAATCAGCCCCACCCTCGCCCAAACACCCCGTCAGCGATCACCAAGGTAATTGCACCCCATGCCAGAACTGCCTGAAGTCGAAACCACCCGTCTCGGCCTGCTTCCGCATGTCCAGGATCAAAAGATATTCAAGGTCATCGTGCGCGACCGTCGCCTGCGATGGCCGGTGCCGGCCGATTTTGCGCGCCGGCTCAAGGGTCGAACCGTGCGTGACGTCTCGCGGCGCGGAAAGTACCTGCTCTGGGATGTTGAAACCGGCTACGTGCTGAGTCACTTGGGAATGTCCGGCTCATTACGCGTCGTCCCACCGCTGGAAAAGGCGGAAAAGCACGATCACGTCGATTTCACCTTTGATAGCGGTATTGCGATTCGCTACACCGATCCGCGACGATTCGGCGCAATGCTGTGGATTTCCGGCCGGCTTGCCTCGCATCCCCTTCTGGACGCACTCGGGCCCGAGCCGCTGGCAGCCGAGTTCAATGCGGCCTATCTCGCGCGTTCGGCGCGGAACCGCTCGGTGAGCATCAAGGAATTCATCATGAACAGTCAGGTTGTCGTTGGCGTTGGCAATATCTATGCATCCGAATCGTTGTTTGTCGCGGGCATTCACCCTAAACGTGCGGCGGGCCGGGTAACACAGGCCCGCCTTGCACGCCTCGTCGACGCCATCAAGCACACCCTTGCCACCGCCATTGGCGCCGGCGGGTCATCGTTGCGCGACTATGTTCAGGCAAACGGCGAACTCGGAACTTTCCAGGTCAATGCATTCGTGTACGACCGCGACGGACGACCCTGCCACGTTTGCCGGACGCCGATCCGATCGATGCGCCAGGGGCAGCGCTCGACCTATTTTTGTCCGGCCTGTCAGACGTAGAATAGTCGCATGAGCGTGACAGTCTTTGAAATGGTCCGGCAACCATCCGCATGCGAGCGGAATTTCTTGCCGCCGCCCGCACGGCGCGGTGTGAAGACGGGGCATTCCCGCGCGGTGGCCAGTCAACAAGCATGAGCCGCGCGCCCGCCATCACGGAAAGGCTTGCCGAACTGCAGTCATGGCGAATCGGCCTTTCGACGCAGATCGAACGGGTGAGCGGATTTCTGCGCACGCATGGATTCCTGACGCCGAACACGGCGGCGGCGCTGGATGATGCCCTGGCGCAAGTTGCCCGCCAGCACGTCACGGTCGCGTTCATCGCGGAAGTCGCCCGTGGCAAGTCCGAGTTGATCAATGGATTGTTCTTCGCGGACCTGGGCCGGCGGCTGTTGCCGTCGGGTCCCGGCAAGGGCACGCGTTGCGTCACGGAACTGCGTTTTGATCGTGATGTGCAAACCAGTGTGAAATTGCTGCCGATCGAGACCCGCGAAAGCCCCAAACGTTTCGATGAACTGCTGCGGGAAGACAACCAATGGCGTTCGATCCTGTTTGACGCCGACAACCCGGATTCGACGGCGCGGGCGCTTGCGGCATTGTCGGAGACCAAGCGCATCACGCTGGCGGATGCCGTCGCATGGGGACTGCACGGCGAAGGCGTTGCCATCCCTGCCGGGGAGAGCGGCGCCACACTGGTCGATGTACCGCGTTGGCGCCACGCGATTGTCAACTATCCCCATCCATTGCTGGACGCGGGCCTGGTGATTATCGATACACCGGGATTGGCGGCTTTCATTTCGGAACCTGAATTTGCCCGACAGCGCGTGCCGAATGCGGACGCGCTCATCCTTGTGCTGGATGTCACGCAGGGTGTGACCAAGGCGGACCTGGCAATCTGGAAGGATCACCTCGGCGGCGCGCGCCATTTTCGCGACCGCGAGAAGGAGGAATCCACGCAATTGCGGCTGGTGGTCCTGAACAAGATCGATGATATCAAGACTGATGAAAACCTCGAACCGGTCGACGCCAATCGCGCGATGCTTCGCGAACTCGATCGATGCGCGCACGAGGCTGCGGACCTGTTACGCATTGATCCAATACGGGTAATTCCTGTTTCCGCGCGAATGGGGCTGACCGGCAAGCTGGCCAACGATGCGGACAAATCCATCCGCAGCCGTCTATACCAGCTGGAACGCGCCCTTGCGGCAAACCTCCCCAAGGACCGCCAGGACGGACTCTACGCCGATACGGTGGCGACGCTATCAAACGCCCTGGAGGCCGCTCAGGCTTCGCTAGACAACGATCGCTTCGACACGCTCGATGGCCTGCGAAACCTCTCGGTGCTGCGCGACAAAAACGAAAAGCTGACCGCGTCGGTCGTCTCGCAGACGAGCCTCAAGCACGACCGTCTGGAGGCAGCCCTGCGCGAGTTGAAGAGCATCAAAAATGTTCACACCACGCTGGCAGAGAGCCTGTCCACGATTGTCGATGTGACGTCTGCCAAGCAGGACGCGACGCGTGCGAGGCGCGCCATCAGTTCCAGTGTCATGCCGGGCAAAACGTTTGATATCGTGCAACAGTATTTTTCCGTCACCCGGGAAAAACTCAACGCACTGGAATCCAAGATAGACGAGATCCGAAATCTGTACAGCACCATCAGCGAACGCATGCGCCACGATTTCGATCTTGCCATGTACGACGTGCATCCCTTCGCGACACAGCGATTCCATACCGAGCTGCAGAAGGCCCAGGACAAAGCGGAGAGCGAGTTCGTCAAGACCAGCAATTTGCTGGTGCGGCGCGGCGGCGCGCTGGCCGAGCAGTTCGACGAATTGATCGTCAGCCGGGTAACGCACATTTTTGAGATTGCCAGCCGTGAATCCGCCACCTGGATGCGCGGCCTCTATACGTCGGTCGAAAAACCGCTGGAAATGCTCAAGCATCAAACCCTTGAACGCTCCGCCAACGTCGAGAAATTCAAGTCGGCCGAACTGGATCTGGCCGGGCAGATTGCCGAGATCCAGGCGCGGCTCGACGTGATCAAGCGCAAGCATGTCGCGCTCGCCGAAGCCCGTGCCGGGCTGCAGCGCTTCACGGGTGCCTTGAGTGATGAGGATGCGGCGTAGCGATTGAACGTTACGCGGCTTTTTGCGCGGTCAGCCTGATGAACTTCGCAAGCAGCTGGTCCCTGGACTCGGCATGGTCTTCGTCCAGTGGTATGCAATCCACGGGGCACACTTCCCGGCATTGGGGCATGTCGAAATGTCCGACGCATTCGGTGCATTTCACGGGATCAATTTCGTAAATGTCGACGCCTTGCGATATGGCCGCATTGGGACATTCTGGCTCGCACACGTCACAATTGATACATTGGTCGGTAATCTTTAGTGCCATGCCTTAATGTCCCACCTTGCCTTGCAGTGCTTTTGCCGTGAGCGGATGTACGAAGTCGCTGACATCCCCGCCCAACGTGGCGATCTCGCGAACTATCGTCGCCGAAATAAACATGTACTTGTCGGACGGCGTCAGAAACATCGTTTCGACGCCCGGCAGCAACCGACGGTTCATGCCGGCCATTTGAAATTCGTACTCAAAGTCGGAGACGGCGCGCAACCCGCGCAGGATCACGCTCGCATTCTGTGTCTTCAGGAACTCCGAGAGCAGTCCGGAAAAACCCATAACCCGAACATTCGCATAAGGGGCGAGTATTTCCCTCGCCAGGCCGACACGCTCCTCGAGCGTAAAAAATGGACGCTTGGCCGGGCTGTGGGCAACCGCGACGACCACCTCGCCGAACAGTCTGGCAGCGCGCGCCACCAAGTCTTCATGACCCTTGGTAAGCGGGTCGAAAGTGCCGGGATAGACTGCTCTGATCATGTCGCGCCCTTCGCGAAAGAGAGTAAACCAAAGTGTACAGCACCGGCTTTGCCGCGTTTGACCAGGCGGCAGCGACCATCCGGGATCATCGACAGGACATGCTCAAGCGGCTCACCCCACTCCGCATAGACCACGCCTTGCGCAGAGAGATGCTCCTCGACATCGACCAGCATGACGGACAACAGACCCGAGCCAAACGGCGGATCCAGAAAAACGACGTCAAACTTCTCCTGATTGCGCGCCAGGAACCCGGCTGCATCCTGCTGTACAAGGCGGCATTGCGTCGCCAGCAAGTTTTCCTTGTTCGTGCGCAATGCCTGGAACGCAAGTCTGCTGCTCTCGACCATCACCACGGCGGCGGCGCCCCGCGAGGCCGCCTCAAAGCCGAGCGCGCCGCTGCCGGCAAACAGGTCGAGGCAGCGCAAGCCCTGCAGCGTCTGCCCGAGCCAGTTGAATAGCGTCTCGCGCACCCTGTTCGCCGTGGGCCGCAAACCGTCTGCGGCGGAGAACTCGATGAGGCGACTGCGCCATTCGCCGCCAATTATGCGCACGCGATTGGCGTCGTTCGGTTTGCGTGAGGCGCTTGGCTTAGAATGAACCGTCATCCGCAAATTTTCCCAGAGTTTTCACTTGTTCAGCATCTTCAATTCGAAAAAGAATGCGAATCCGGCGGCGGCGCCGGACAGCGAAGGTCCGTCAGGATGGTTGTCGCGACTCAAGTCCGGCCTGTCCAAGACCCGTGAAGTTCTCAATACCGATGTCTCTGACCTGTTTGCGCGCCACGGCCAGATCGATGAATCCTTGTTTGAGGAACTGGAAACTGCCCTGATCACCGGCGATGTCGGCGTACGCGCTGCCGCCCGCCTGATCGAGGAATTGCGGCAGTCGGCAAAGGCAAACAAGATCACCGATAGCGCGGCGCTGAAAGCGGAGTTTGAAGGCGCGCTGGTTCGACTGGTACGCCCGCTTGAAAAGCCGCTGGACACCACCGTTGCAAAACCGTTTGTGATCATGATTGCCGGTGTCAATGGGGCCGGCAAAACCACCACCATCGGCAAGCTCGCCAAGTATTTCCAGTCGCAGGGCAAAACCGTCATGCTCGCAGCCGGCGATACATTCCGTGCGGCCGCCCGGGATCAATTGATCACCTGGGGTGAGCGCAACAATGTCGCCGTCATTGCGCAGACCGGCGGCGATGCCGCAGCCGTCATCTTTGATGCCGTGCAGTCAGCCAAGGCGAAGGGCATCGATATCATCCTCGCCGATACGGCCGGACGCCTGCCGACCCAACTGCACCTGATGGAAGAGATCCGCAAAGTGAAACGGGTCATTGCGAAGGCCGATTCCGGCGCCCCGCACGAGTCGTTGCTGATCCTTGACGCAAATACCGGACAGAACGCCTTGCAGCAGGTAAAGGCATTCGATGATGCGTTGCAACTCACCGGCCTCGTCGTGACCAAACTGGATGGAACTGCCAAGGGCGGCATGATCGCGGCGCTCGCCGCCGAGCGCCCGGTGCATCCGATACCCGTGCGCTTCATCGGCGTCGGGGAGGGTATCGACGACCTGCGGCCCTTCAGCGCGGATGAATTCGTCAGCGCCTTGTTCAGATGATCGCGTTCTCAAACACGGCCAAACGCTATCCAAGCGGATTTGAGGCCCTGAAGGGCATTTCGTGCACGATCGAAAAGGGCGAGATGGTGGCCATCAGCGGCCGTTCGGGTGCCGGCAAATCCACGCTGCTCAAACTCGCGGCGGGCATCGAGCGCGCTTCGCAGGGCAGCGTCATGGTAAATGGTCAGAATGTCAGCCAATTGAAGGAGGCGGGGCTCGCCGTGATGCGCCGCAATTTTGGGCTGGTGTTCCAGGACCACAAACTGCTGTTTGACCGAAACGTGTTCGAAAATGTCGCGCTGCCGCTCTCAATTGCCGCCTTCCCACACGCCGAGACCGGCAAACGCGTGCGCGCGGCGCTCGATAAAGTCGGCCTGCTCAATCGTGAACGTTCCAATCCGGTCACACTTTCCGGCGGTGAGCAACAGCGGCTCTGCATAGCTCGCGCCATCGTCAATCGACCATCCATTCTGGTCGCGGACGAACCGACCGGAAACCTCGATCGCGAATATGCGGAAACGATCATTGACCTGTTCAAGTCCTTTAATCAGGTCGGCGTCACGGTATTGCTGTCCACCCACGATGAAGGGGGCCTCGCGCGACTGAACTGCCGGCGACTGTTGCTTGACGGCGGAAAGCTGGTGCCGTGATGGGTGCAGGCGCCTGGTTCACCGCCCATGTTCACGCCGCTGAACGCGCGTTCAGACGGCTGCTTTCCCAGCCTGCCGGGACCCTGTTGTCAGTCCTGGTGATTGGCATTGCCATTACGCTGCCGCTGGGCTTGTATACGCTTTTCACCAATATCACGGCCGCGGCAAGTCGCGTCAATACCGACCCCAACGTGAATGTCTACCTGACTCTCAACGCCAGCGAGGCCGAGGCCCGCAACCTGGAGAAGACTCTTCGGTCGCGTGCGAACGTGGGCAGCATTCGCTTCATTTCGCGAGAATCCGCACTGGCAGAAATGAAACGTATTGCCAATCTCGCCGATTTGCTCGCCAGTCTCGAAACCAATCCGCTGCCTCATGCCCTCAGTATCCGGCCGATTTCGGTTGATCCGGCGGCGCTGGCACAGTTGCGACAGGAAATATCGGCTATGCCAAAGGTCGAATACGTGGTAATGGATTTCGAATGGGCGCAGAAGCTCAAGCGATTTGCGTCATTCGCCGAACGACTGATGATCCTGCTGGGGATGATCCTGGCCCTGGCGGTGGTCTTCGTCACCGGCAACACGATTCGCCTGCAGATTCTCACTCAACGGGACGAAATTGAAGTCAGTCGACTGATTGGCGCGACACGCCGGTTCATTCGCCGGCCGTTTCTGTACTTTGGTGCACTCCAGGGATTGCTGGCGGGTTTGCTGGCGGTTGCCGCGGTGCTGGGTTTTATCGCGTGGGCGGGAACGGAGGTAGCGGCGTTGACCTTGTCCTATGGCTCCGAATTCGCGCTTCAGGCACCCTCATTGACGCAAGCGATCGGCGTTACGCTGGCCGCAATGGCAATGGGGTGGCTGGGTGCATTTCTATCGGTATGGCTGTACTTGCGGCGGTCAAAGCCCTGATTGCGGCTTCGTGAAACTCTAGCTCTGGTGCGGTCTTCCAGCCAAAAAGCGCTGTGAGACCGCACCGGTACTAGACTTCGACGGTTGACGAATCGTGCCGGCGTCAGGCGCCGGTTCACGCCGAATCCTCGGCATTATTTAATAACTATATTATTTTCAATAAGTTAGCGATCTACAAAGAGGGGGTGTCGCCTCGTCTCCTACGGTATTCCTGAACCTTTTGGCCCATTAGCACTCATAGACCAAGAGTGCTAAAATAACTTTAACCCGCATATTCGGGAACAGTGGAGGTCCTAATGACAACTGCTTCAATGACAATGAATTTGCCCGCGCTGTCAGTCGGGAGTATTGAAAATTACATTTCAACCGTCAACCGTATTCCCTTGCTCACACCGGAGCGGGAACATGAGCTTGGCGTGGCCCTCAAGACCCGTGGTGATTTGTCCGCGGCCTCTGAAATGGTGATGTCGCACCTGCGCCTGGTCGTGTCCATTGCCCGCAATTACACCGGGTACGGCCTGCCGCATGCGGATTTGATCCAGGAAGGCAATATTGGCTTGATGAAAGCCGTGAAGCGGTTTGACCCGGACCGGGGCGTTCGACTCGTGTCATTTGCCGTCCATTGGATCAAGGCCGAGATTCATGAATACATCCTGAAGAACTGGCGCATCGTGAAAGTGGCAACCACCAAGGCGCAGCGCAAACTTTTTTTCAATCTGCGCAGCATGAAGCCCAATTTCGGCACGTTATCACCCACCGAAGTCAAGGAAGTCGCGCGCGTCCTGAACGTGAAGGAATCCGACGTCACGGAAATGGAAAAACGCCTTTCCGGACAGGAAATTTCGCTTGAGCCCACCAATGACGATGAAGAGAGCAACTGGGTCAGTCCCATCGCCTATCTGCAGGATGCAACGGTGGACCCTTCCGAACGCCTTGTCGTCATGCAAAAGCAGAGTGCCGCCAGCAATGGGATGCTGGCTGCGCTGGGAAGCCTTGACGAGCGCAGCCGCCGTATTATCGAGACCCGATGGCTGAACGAAGGCGAGGAGAAGACCTTGCATGAACTCGCCCATGAATTTGGCGTATCCGCCGAGCGCATTCGACAAATCGAGGCAAAGGCCATGCAGAAGATGAAGCTGGCATTGAAGGATTACGACGCCCTTCGCTGATCGCGCCAACATCACAACCGAACGGGCCGCCATGTGGATGCATCGCGGCCCGTTGCAATAGGGAATACGCGCGAACTGGCGAATTCGGCTCATGCCGACTAGACTGGCATCAACCCGGGCGCCAGCGTCCCCAATCCCAAAAGGATCCGTATGTCCACGAGCCCCACCGCGTTCTTTCGAAGCGACGAAGACAACAGCGAGCTGCCGGTCTCGGCGCGCATTCGGTCGCGCCTGGTCCAGGCCAATCAACGCTATCACGCGAACGACAATATCTCGGCCTACGTCAGGGACGGCGAAGTTGACGCGCTGCGCGTGGAGGTTGAAGCAAAAATGGCGGAGGTACTCAAATGCCTGGTTATCGACACCGAGAGCGACCACAACACACAGGAGACCGCCCGACGCGTTGCCAAGATGTTCCTGACCGAAGTTTTCAAAGGCCGGTACGAGCCGATGCCGGACGTGACCGAGTTTCCCAATGTGGAGAAACTCAACGAATTGCTCATCGTCGGGCCGATCACGATTCGCAGCGCTTGCTCACATCATCTCTGTCCCATCCTCGGCAAGGTGTGGGTCGGGATCATGCCGAACCAGCATTCCAATCTGATCGGACTGTCGAAATACGCGCGCATATGCGATTGGGTAATGAGCCGGCCGCAGATTCAGGAGGAAGCTGTCGTACAGCTCGCCAACATCCTTCAGGAAAAGGTCAATCCCGACGGCCTTGCCATCGTCATTGAGGCGGATCACCTGTGCATGCAGTGGCGCGGCGTAAAAGACTTGGACGCCCTGATGACCAACAGCGTCATGCGCGGCGCATTCCTCACTGACCCCAATTTGCGCCGCGAGTTCTTGTCGCTCCTCGGCCGGAAGGTTGGCTAGGCCGCCGGGGGCAGGTGCGAAGGTCGCGCACGCGAGACTACATCCTGGCAGCGACCATCTGGATTTCGACTTTGTAAGTCGACTTCGCGAGTTTTGCCTCGACGGTCGCACGCGGCGGCGTCGACCCGGGAACGACCCATGCGTCCCAAATGACATTCATCGACGGAAAATCGGCCATGTCGGCAATATAGATTGTCGTCGACAGGATTTTAGATTTGTCGCTGCCCGCCTCGGCGAGCAGTTTATCGATCGCCTCCAGAACTTGCCGGGTCTGCCCGGTGATGTCAAGGGAGGGGTCGCCTGCAACCTGTCCCGCCAGATAGATCGTGTTGTTGTGGATGGCCATTTCCGACATGCGCGCGCCGACATGAAAGCGTTGAATCGACATTAGGCGTTTCCTTTCAGAAGTAGTTTGATGTCCGCGGTGATCTTGTCGACCTCCATCCCGTAAGCGATGAAGAGCCGCAACGTGCCCTGTGGATCGAAGACCAGCGACGCCGCGGTGTGCGCGACGGTATAGCTTTCGGGCGATTTGCCTTCCTGGATCTGGTGAACGATCTTGAAATCCTTCGCGACCTTGTCGATCGCGGCGTCATCGCCATACAGCCCAATGAAACCGGGATTGAATGCGGGCACGTACTTCGCGAGCAAGTCCTGCGTGTCGCGCCGCGGATCCACCGTCACGAACAGGACCTGAAACCGGGCGGCATCGACGCCGAGTTTCTGCGCAACCTGCCGCATGTCCGACAACGTGGTTGGACAGACATCCGGACATTGTGTGTAGCCGAAAAACATTATCACCACCTTGCCGCGAAAATCAGCCAGCGTCCGCGGCTTGCCGGTGTGGTCGGTCAGGCGAAAATCGCTGCCATATCCCTGAATTCCGGTGATGTCGAGCGCATTGAACACGGGTTTGCTCTCGCAAGCAACGAGCAGCGGGCTCACTAACAGGGCGGCAAGGAGGGTGCGCCTGATGTTCACGCCAGAATCAGTGCCGAGTAATGGTCGAGCAGCAATGCCGCGAACAGGAGCGACAGATACAGAATCGAGAAGGCGAACGTCTTTCTCGCCAGCGCGTCGCTGTAATCACGATACAGCCTGATGGCGTAGTTCAGAAAATAACCGTTGAGAATGAGAACGGCCACGAGGTAAATCCACCCGCTCATTCCGACCGCGAACGGCAACATTGTGGTGGCGGCCAGCAGGACTGTGTACAGCAACAGATGCAATTTCGTGAAGGCGTCGCCGTGTGTCACGGGCAGCATCGGCACGCCGGCCTTGGCATATTCATGCTTGCGATAAAGTGCCAGTGCCCAGAAATGTGGCGGGGTCCACGCAAAAATGATCAGGAACAGCAACAGCGCGTTGGGATCGACGACGCCGGCCACGGCGGCCCAGCCCAGCACCGGCGGCATCGCGCCCGACGCCCCGCCAATGACGATATTCTGTGGCGTCGCCGGCTTGAGGATGATCGTATAAATGACCGCGTAGCCGACAAAGGTGGCGAAGGTCAGCCACATGGTCAGGGGATTTACGTAGCGGTGCAGGATAAACAGGCCGACCGCACCGACCGTTCCGGCAAGCAAAAGGACTTGCCATGTTGCAATTGAGCCGGCGACGGTCGGGCGAGCGCGTGTGCGTGCCATTCGCCGGTCGATCTGCTGTTCCACCAGACAATTGAACGCCGCCGCCGCACCGGCGACCAGCGCGATGCCCACGGTCGCCGTCAGCATCAAGGAAAGGTCCCACTCGATGCCGACCGGGTGGGCGAGCATCATGCCGATGATCGCCGTAAATACGATCAACGCATTGACACGCGGCTTGGTCAATTCGAGAAACTGGGCCAGGACGGCGCGATGGGGGTAAGTGGCAAGTTGTTGAGGCATGGCATTACGGAATTGTCTGATTGGTCAAGCGTGAATCGATTGGTGCCGGAACTGCGCCCACGGCCGACTTCAACAGCGGTTGGCGTGCAGCGGCCTCACTCCTATTCGCCCACCCGGGCGCACAGTGCGATAACTCTTTGCCGATGATGTGAAACACATTCGCAAAGCCTGATTCCGGCAGTCAGGATTGTTGAATGGGCGGCGCGTCACATCGAGACGGCGGCAGTTTGCCGGCATTGATCCAGCTGATGATACTAAGTTCGTGGGAGGCGCCAACTGGACTACACAGCCCAACAGTCGCACCTGCAGCGGCATTATACCGCTGGCTCCCCCGGTCCCTTGCGATTGTGACATGGGTAGCGCAAACACCCCCTATTCATGAATGGACGATGCGCCGCCTGACGCCCGTCAGCCAATTTGGGACGCCTTGAGGACACGTTGCAGGTCATTCGAAAGGCGCTTGATGTCCGGTTCGGCGGGATAACGCATGAAGATATTGCCCAGCGGGTCAGCGGCGTAGATCGCGCTTCTGCCCGATGCATCATCTGGAGCAGCCGGCAAGGTTGACAGCCAGGGCAGCGAATTGGCGGGAATCCAGACCGTTCCGCCGTAGGTATTCTGCAACGCCGCCGACGGAGACACATCGTCATCCACCAATACCACGCGCAATACACGGTCCTGTTCGCGGCCGAGAATCAGGCGTGCCTGTTTCATCGCCTGGAGCTTGTTCCGGCAAGCCGCCTCGCAGAGCCCGCTATCGCGGGTAATCATCAGCCACTTGCCGCGCAGCCCCGGAACAACCGGTTCCTTGCCGGAATCCAGCCGGACAAGATCGACCTCCGGCAGGGTGACTACCGGTGAAATCAGCATGCCGTAATTGGTCGTCCTGTCCGGCGGAAAAAAATAGAAGACGATAAATGAAGCCAGTGTCGGCAACATGAATACCAGGACAAGCAACACGAACTTGGTGCGTGGGGTCATGTTTCAATCTCATTGTCGACAGATGGTGTCGGATCCGCGCGACTCTTCAGCGCTGCGTCATCCGCGCCGGAAAGGCTGGTGTTCAGCGCTACCCAAAGTACGATGGCCGTGACCGCAAGCGAATACCAGGTGAGCATGTATTCCATGTGCTTGCTGGCCCTTGCGTCCGGGTGTTCTGTCACCGGTTGCAGCGGCGCCGGTGTGCCCTGCGCAAGCAATACGAGAGGTAACACGTCCAGGTGCATTGCGTCACGGTAACGCTCGATTGTCAGGTTCTGCCAAACGCTGCCCTGGACGAATTGCGCTGAAAGTTCAAAGAATCGCGCCGACGGCAGGGTGAGTTGCCCCGCAACGGAAACAGGCCCCGGCGGGACAACCATGGCAGGTGGAACGGGATAGGTCGAGCCGCGGGCGACCCAGCCGCGGTTGACCAGTACGAAGGTGTCGGAACCGGCCAACTTCAGCGGTGCGAACACGTGGTAACCGACCACCTCGTCCTTTACCTGGTTGTCGAGGAATATCTGCCCCGCGCTGCGCCACTCGCCTACCGCCCGCGCTTGCCGGAAGCGCATTGCGGGGTCGCGCGTTGCGGCATTGAGCACCAAAGGCGGCTGGCCGCTTCGCGCCTCGAATTCCCGCTGCAATGCCTGCTTCTCTTCCATGCGGTGCTGCTGCCAAAGCCCCAGATACCCGGTCAACAGCACAACGCCCAACGCGGCAAGGGACGGCGCAAACGTTGGTCTGAATCGCAGCGATTGCAGGGTGGTTTTCATGGGAGCAACACAGAGAGGCGGTAAACTAGCACTTCAACTTTTTGGACAGCGACGCGCGGGATTGATTCTTCCGGGGCGTGGGAAAATCAATGAAAATCATACTGGTGGTACTGCTTGCATTGGTCATTGTCAGTCTGTTCAGCGGACTGTACTTCATGTATCGGGACAAGGGTGGATCGCGCCGGACCGTGATCGCATTGACGATTCGCGTCGCGCTGTCGGTGGCCATCTTCCTGATTGTGATCGCCGGCTATTTTATGGGCTGGATACCCGGAAGATAGGCAACCACATACGTCGCAAGCAAAAGGCCGCACGAAGTCGTGCGGCCTTTTTCTGACCGTCCCGGCGCAGGCTAGACGAGCACGTAAACGAACAGGAACAACCCCAGCCAGACCACGTCGACGAAATGCCAGTACCACGCCACCGCCTCAAACGCGAAATGATGATCGGGCGTGAAGTGGCCTTTCATGCAGCGAAACAGGATGACGGTCAACATGACGGCACCCAGCGTGACGTGGAACCCGTGGAAACCGGTGAGCATGAAGAAGGTCGAACCGAACACGCCCGAGGTCAGTTTGAGATTCAGGTCGCTATAGGCGTGCGCGTATTCATAGATCTGGAAACCCAGGAAAGTGAATCCCAGCGCCACCGTCAGGAACAGGCCGAGGATCAACTGGCTGCGATGACCCGCCTTCAATGCATGGTGGGCCCAGGTGACCGTCGCGCCGGATGACAATAGCAGAGCCGTATTGAGCAGTGGAATTCCCCAGGCGCTCATCGTCACAAACGCAAAGGCGGAATCCTTTTCAAGATACGGGCCGG
>JBDTSU010000021.1:0-21020 GCA_039930965.1 Betaproteobacteria bacterium | reverse complement strand
AGGAACAGATTGACCACGGGGGACCAGTGACCGTAACCCATCCCGACATGGTCCGATATTTTATGTCAATCCCCGAAGCGGCACAGTTGGTGCTGCAGGCCGGAACGATGGGATTGGGCGGCGAAATCTTTGTGCTGGACATGGGTGAGCCCGTCAAGATTGTCGATTTGGCACACGATATGATCCGCCTGTCCGAGCCGACCGATGAGGAAATCAAGATTGTCTACACCGGACTGCGCCCGGGCGAAAAACTGTTTGAGGAATTGCTGGCGCACGACGAGCAAACACGACCAACGCCACATCCGAAACTGCGCATCGCCAAGGCACGTGAAGTCGACAGTGCATTCATCAACAGTGTATCGGCATGGCTCCTCCAGGATCGGATCCCGGACGATTCCGATGTGCGGCGCGACCTGAAGCGCTGGGTGCCGGAATATGTCGCGCAAGTGCGGCCGCGCCTGAAATCAATCAGCGGTGGCGCCGAAAAGAAACTGGCGTAGCCCGATTACCGAGGTCGAATATCCGCGTGCACTCTGCGCACGTTTTTTTTGCGATGCGGGCCTGTCCTCGACCAGCCAGAAATGAAAACGCCACCCCCCAGGGTGGCGTGGAAAAGGTGGCGCGCCCGACACGATTCGAACGTGCGACTCCTGCCTTCGGAGGGCAGTACTCTATCCATCTGAGCTACGGGCGCGCTGAGTGAACCATCAGTGCAGTTCGCAGTTTACCATTTGAACGCCGGCGACAACCATGTCTCATGCGGGACTTCATGGCGGAATTTGAGCTGAAAAGCGCTTCGCCGGTATAATTCCGCTTCAGATTGTTCCGCCTCCACGCCTTTCAGGAATTTGCCATGTCCCAGCACCATACCGATCCAGTCGAAGAGAATATCGAAACGCATCCGGTCAAACTGGCCATTGCCGTAACCATGGGCGCAGTCGGCCTCGTGGTGGGGATTATTTTGCTGGCGTATTTCGCTGTCGGCTCTCATCGAATAGGTGAAAACGATAGCCAGGCGAACATGCCGGATGCAGTAGCAAAACGCATAGCACCCGCCGTGATGCTTGAAGTTGAGGCCGCAAAAGGGGGAAATCAGCCCGCGGTTCCGGCGGCGGCTTCAAAGGCCGCGATCACCCCGGTCGTCGCAATGGCAATCCCGGCAACATTGCCGTCTTCGACAACGATCGCCGCACCAACTGGCGGCGAAGGCGTGTACAAATCCGCCTGCGCCGCGTGTCACGCCGCCGGCGTCGCGGGTGCGCCGAAACTTGGCGACAAGAGCGGCTGGGCTGCGCGCATCGCCAAGGGAAAACCGCTACTCTATGAACATGCCCTCAAGGGATTCAATAATGTGATGCCCGCGAAAGGCGGCAATCCCGCGCTTTCTGATGCGGATGTCAAGGCAGCCGTCGATTACCTGGTGGCCCAGGTCAAATAGTGCACGCGCCATTCGGTTGCGAATCGGGGGCGGTGTGACCGCCCTTTTTTGCGCCCTCGACCTTCAGTGAATTGCTAGCGGAAATCATGTCGACTTACGCAATCGGTGATCTTCAAGGCTGCTTTCAAACACTCGAAATGCTGCTCGCCAAGATCGTCTTCGACCCATCTCGCGATCGGCTTTGGTTTGTCGGCGATCTGGTCAATCGCGGGCCTGGTTCGCTGGAATGCCTGCGCTTCGTCAGGCAACTTGCCGATCGCGCGGTGGTGGTACTCGGTAATCATGATCTGCATTTGCTGGCCGTCGCCGAAGGGCTGGGTAAAACCGGTAAACACGATACGCTTGCGTCCATTCTCGCCGCCCCGGACCGCGACGATCTCCTGAACTGGTTGCGTCACCGGAAAATGTTGCATGCAGAGGGCGACTTTGTGATGATTCACGCTGGCCTGCTCCCCCAGTGGGACCTTTCGCTGGCGATGCAGCTTGCACGGGAGGTGGAGTCTGCACTGGGCGGCGACGACTACCGCTCGCTGCTGGCCAACATGTATGGCAATGAACCCGATGCGTGGCGTGACGATTTGGCAATCACGGATCGCCTGCGCATCACCATTAACGCCCTGACCCGCATGCGAGTCGTCAACGGCGTGCGCATGGACGTCAACTTCAAGGGGGAACTCGCCAGCTTGCCCAAAGGCCGGTCACCCTGGTTTGAGTGCAAACACCCCTCTTTCGAGAGCAAGACCATCATCGCCGGCCACTGGTCTGCACTGGGATTGCATGCCTCAACCGGATTCATCGGCATCGACACCGGATGCGTGTGGGGCCGCGAGTTGACCGCAATCCGTCTTGAAGACCGGAAGATCTTTCAGGTGCCCTGCGCCGAATCGTCACAGCCAGTGGGCTGGGACTAGCTTGCCCGAGGGACCGCAATCGCATCAGCCCGTCGCGGCGATCGCTTCCTCCAGCGCCTCGGTAAAGCGGTGATGCGCATGGGGAGGCGCGACGCCGAGAATTTCCGCGACGGCGATTTCCGCGCGCAGGGCCAATTCGCGGCGGGAAAGGCCGGCGGCCTGAATGGGCGGCGCGAAGGTCAATTCCGCAATCATTGATTTCTGACGAATGATCAAGCCGACCGATTCTGCGAAGCTCAGTTCGCCAATGAACGCGACTGCCTCGTTGCGGTCACCATCGCTGGCACGATAGCGTATCGCTGCCGGCGCAAGCGTGGCTGAATTGACAACCGCCGGCTCAAACAACGATGTATGAAATTTCAACAGCTTGTCTCCCCTAGTCGTCGTTCCCTCGGGGAAGAACCCGATCGCCGCGCCTTCTGCCAGCACGGCATGCATGAGTTCATTGATTTTGGCGGTGTCGCTGCGCCGTGTGCGCCGAATGAAGATAGTGCCGGCCTTGTCGCAGAGCCAGCCCGCGATCGGCCAGTCGCGAATCTCGGACTTGGCCACAAAGCGCGCGGGATGGGTGGCGCTAATTACAAAGATATCGATCCATGAAATATGGTTGGCCGCGACGATCAGATTGCGGCTTTTCGAGGAAGGGCGCGCACCATGGACCGTCAACACGATGTTGAGGATTCGCAATAGCTTTCGCGCCCACCATCCTGTCAGGCGCGCGCGTCGCACGGGCGACACTCGTCGAAACAGCAGGCCGACGGTCATCAGGCCGACGGCAACATGCGTAAGCAATCTCAACCAGCGGATAATGCGCACTGCTCGTCGGGTATCGGACGGCTTTGCAGCCAGTGCGGATGCGGCTTCAGGCATGATGCGATGGTACTTGATCGACGACGCGACAGGAAACGGCGCACAAAAAACAAAAAGGGCGCCTGCGGCGCCCCGGTGCGGGCCTGAAAAGGCTTGCAAAGATCAATAGCGTGTAACGCGGGTGGCGCCTTGTCCGGAAAGGATGCGAACCCGGTCACCCACGCGGAATTCTTCGTCCTTTTCCTGAGTTATCGCGATAAGTTTTCCGTTTTCCAGCCTCACCGTCACCTCGACTCCCCTGCGATCATTGGCATCCTTTTCCACCGCGCTGCCTATGATTCCGCCGACCACCGCACCGGCGATGGCACCCGCCGCGTTTGCCCGGTAGCCTCCGCCGACTGTCGAGCCGGCGATTCCGCCGATGGCGGCACCAGCAAGCGTGCCGGTACCCGTGTCCCGCGCGTCAATCACGACGTCACGGACGTTTTCCACCACACCAAGTCGTACAGATTGCTCGCCACGTGCCTGTGCACGGGTGTAATTGCCGCCCCCCAGGCCGGGAGCGGCGCAGCCTGCAAGCACCGTTGTGGCTGTCGCAACACCAATCGCCAAAATCAGTTTGAGATCCATCTTCTTCTCCTTTTCCAGGGTTACCAGAGAGACTCTTCGAATGCGGACCGATACCGCACGTCTATTTCCTCGCGCGTCGGACTATGGCCTTGTGGGCCACGATGTTCGATTTTCAGACTTCCCATCGTGTTCGCCAGCCTGCCAACCTTTTCCCAAGGCCAATCGCGTTCAATGCCATAAAGCAACCCGGCACGAAAGGCATCGCCGCAACCCGTGGGATCCATGCGTCGATATTCATTAACGCTTGGAACCAGTATTTGTTGACCATCGGCGTAGATAACCGACCCGTCCGCTCCTTTGGTGACAAAAAAGGCTTTTACACGTTCGGCCATCTTTGCAATCGAATCACCAGTACGTTCTTCAAGAATACGCGCCTCATAATCGTTGACGGCGACGTAGTCGGCAAGTTCCACAAAATGTCGCAACTCATTGCCGTTGAAGACGCCCATGGCTTGGCCCGGGTCGAAAATAAACGGTATCTTGAGATCATGAAACTGCACGGCATGCTGAAGCATTCCGTCGCGTGAATCCGGCGCGAGAATACCCAGTTTTACACCCGCCGCATCGCCGACCTTGTTCAGATAGGACGAGGCCATCGCCCCCGGATGAAATGCGGTTATCTGATTGTCATTCAGGTCAGTGGTGATGAAGGCCTGCGGAACGAAAGCGCCGGAAATTTCGCGCACGTGAGTACGCGCAATGCCGAGCTTGTCAAGGCGCTCCTTGTACGGCCCAAAGTCATCGCCCACTGTTGCCATGACAAGCGGATCCCCGCCAAGCAGCTTCAGGTTGTAGGCAATATTCCCTGCTGTACCGCCAAACTCACGGCGCATGTCCGGCACCACAAATGCGACATTCAATATGTGTATCTGGTCTGGCAGGATATGGGTCTTGAATTCACCGTGGAAAACCATAATGGTGTCGTAGGCAATTGAGCCGCAAATCAAAACGGGCATGGTCGAAAATTTCCAAGTAAAACAACATTATATCGCCTGCACTTTGGATACCCTACCGCTCGTCGGAAAGACTCTTCGCGCCTTGACAGCGAATTGTCAATTCTTGTAAATTGGCTTTACACGAGTTTGCTTTTATGAACTCGGCGCGCTCTGAAGCTGCGGTAACCAAAAAAGCGAATTCTGAAACAAGGCAAACTCATCGAAAGATGAGGACGCAAAGTCTCCGGTCTAAAGGATTGTCAAAATCCGACGATAGCGGGATTACCAGAGAGTCGAACATGGAAGCTTTCCCATTTGGGTCAATGAAAGACCGGCCCAATTGCAGATGTCCCGAAATCGTCCGGCACGACGCCTTCTCGCGTTCGTTCCCACGGGGCCCTGAAGCGTCCCTGCCACAGCATCCCCGGTCAATCCCGCACTCGTCGCATACGCGACGTTCGGATTCACGCGTTTTCATCTCTCGTCGGGCTAGCTTCTGAAGTCCCAGGCTCAGCGCCAACAGGGCGAATGGAGACGGAAATGTCCGCACAGACAATCGACAACGTGATTTCGATTTCGGGAGCCAATGCGGCAACGTCCCGTACGCGCCGCCGAACAGTTACGCCTGAGTCTGTCGGCGTCCTCAACGACTGCCGCGACATGGCACTGAAGCGAATCGTCGAATTGCTCGCCAGTACCTTTGACAAGATCGAGGATGAACTCTTCGACCTGGCGGAAAAGGCCGGCGATCGTGACGCCCAGAATATGTATCTCGACGCGCGCGCGCAGTCCCGAGAGAAGCGGGGCGCGATTGAAGTCTCTTTCAAAAGGCAGTTCCTCAGTTTTTTCGAGAAGAAAGTGAGTGGCGAAGATGACCCGGGCCGGGCCCCGACCATCAACTACGCGGCGATGGAATTATCGCTGGTCGAGGACAACGATCTGGAACAAAAACTTGCCATCAACGATATTGCCAAACGAATGTCGGACACCTGCGATGATGAACTGCGTACGCTTTCGCAACGCATGGGCTTCCTGCTCTCCGAACCGGAACTCAAGGATGCGGCCAACCCTATAGCGCCTGACACGATTATCAACGCGCTAAAAATCGCATGCGACCAGATGACCAGCGGGTATCAGGCGAAACTCACGGTGATGCGCATGGTGGAGCACCACATGGCGAAAGACATGCTCTCGCTCTACCACGACATCAACAGTCACCTGGTGGCGCGCAAAATACTTCCACAAATACGGCCGACCTATCGCAAGGCACAAAACGGTGTGACCCGGAAGTCACCCGATTCCGTATCGCCGCCGGCGGCGGCAGCAACAGCAGCAGCAAGAATCTCACAATCAGGCATGGGCGAAGCAGCGGAAGGAGGCATTGCCAATCCGGCGACCGATATCTTTGCGACACTGCAGCAACTGCTGGCTGGCGGAGCAATGTTCGATAGCGCACTCAGCGCCGGCAGCGCTTCGCCTCCTGCCTACGGCGTAACGACCGGCAGCTTTGCGCCCGCGCCCCCGGGCGCACAGCCAGACGCGTTAGCCAGCGCCGAAACGTCCGAAGCGCTAGGCCGAATTGCCTCCGGCGATTCATCCCTTGGCAACGCCGGCCTGGTCTCTGCGCTGACACACATGCAGCAAGGGCTGTTTACGGTTCTCGCCAAGCGGGAAACCGCGGCGAGCCCCGGCGGCATCGATCGGGCGGAAACACCGCCGACCGAGTTGAACATGATTCGCAACATCAAGGCGCAAAGCGTGGTGGAGAGCAGTTCGCCGATCGACGTCATGACCATTGACATCGTCGCCATGCTGTTCGACTACGTGTTTGATGACAAGGCGATACCTGATGCCATCAAGGGGCTGATCGCGCGCCTGCAGATACCGGCGCTAAAGGTCGCCCTGCTGGATCGCTCTTTTTTCTCGAAAAAGACCCACCCCGCGCGGCGATTGATAGATTCGCTGGCGGAAGCATCGGTCTGTTTTGCCGGCGTCGCCAACCCGCAAGATCCGTTGTATCAAATGATCGAAGAGGTCGTTGATCGCGTGCATGTCGAATTCGAGACAGATATTCAGATATTTGCCGATGTACTCGATAACTTCGAGAAGTTCATGGCCAAGCGGGAAACCGCGAACGCAGACTTCGTTGAACAGTCGGCAAGAGTCGTGCATGAACGCGAAAAACGGGAAATGGCGCGCCTGATCGCGCTGGACGAGACCGAGCGACGCATCGCCAGCGTGGAATTGCCGTCACCGGTGAGCGCAATCATCAAGGGGCCATGGGCACGAGTACTTGAACGCATTTACCTGCGCGAGGGCGGGCGTCATGCGGGCTTCGCTAAAGCGCTCGAGACGGCCGACGATTTGATCTGGAGCGTCGCGCCAAAATCCAATGCAGATGAACGCAAACGCCTGGTCGGCATGCTGCCAAGCCTGTTGAAGAATCTGCAGGCAGGAATGGAGATCGCCGCCGTTGAATCCGAGGACCGCGGACGTTTCTTTGCAACACTTGTGGATTGCCACGCCGTCGCCGTAAAAGCCGGACTGCGGGGGGAAAGCGTTGCCTCACTAATGGCGGCGGCACAGCCAAATACCGATACCGGACCGTTGTTCGCAAAGCTCATTGCCGAGGAGAAGGCGCGGGAACTCGCGTGGAAAAGCGCCGCGCGGTCCGGCATCGCGCGTATTCAGTTTACCGAGGGCGGCGTCGAAATCGAAGAACTCGGCGCACACAAGGATGCCGCTGGCGCTGCGCAGGAATCCCCCGGGGCAAGCGCGACCACCGCGCAAAAACCTTCCAATGATGGGTCCTGCGCGGACGGCGCGCTGGATTTCGATGTCACCGATGTGCCGATGGAAGACCTGAAGCGCGGCACGTGGGTGGAATTCCTGCAAGCCGGCGGTGAGCGCATCCGCGCCAAGTTATCATGGATCAGCCCCCTGAAAGGCGTTTACCTGTTCACCAATCCGGGTGCCGCCGCCGCACTGTCAGTCACTCCGGGAGCGCTGCATTTGCGGTTTCGCCGGGGTGACGCGAGGGTGATCGATGAATCATCGCTGATCGACCGTGCCGTGGACAGTATGGTCAATTCTTTGTCGCGGGCCGCACACGCCTGACGCGGCGGGGGAGTTCGCGGCGGATCAAGCCATCGCCCACAAGGGCGATTGGCGGGCCGAGAACGCTAGTTGTAAAAAGCCCGCACACCATATCCCGACGCCTGGGCCTTGTTGGTCAGTTCAATATTCAGATTGACATACATTTCCACGTTGGGAATAAGGCTTTCGTCTTTGTCCGGCAATCGTCCGAGATATTCATGCGGCATGAGGATGCGGCTCACGATCACCTGGTTGGCGTTGTCGGTGAGTTTCAACTCCATGGCGGGCAGGTCTTGCCGCGTCACCCCGCGGTTTACCAGAGTCGCCGTTAGCTGGATTTGGCCGGCCTTGCCGGGTGTTTCAATCAGGTCAGATGCCTCGATCCGGATCGCATTGTCATCCCGCCCCCACGACAGATTGCATCCAACCCAATCACAAATGCTGACAAGGTGGGGCCGCAACGGGGGATAGGCCTGATTGATGGTCGATCGATACGCGTACACGATCTGAAAACCCAGGGTCAGAAACAGGACGGCCGCTCCCCACGTCCAAATGCGCGGATGCTGCGCCGCCGTGAGGACGCGGTGGCCGGGCGGTGGCGCGAGCAATGGATTTTCGTCGGTGGTGGCCGTCAGTTCCGTTTCGGTCGGGAGCAGCGACGGTAGCGCCCGGGAGGAGATTTCGTGGAGACCTTCCGCGGCCACGGAGGGATCGTGATCGACGTCGAAAGCCACTTCCGCCGGCGCAGGGATTCTGTTGTCCGCCGCGAAATCGGACTGAGAGAAATCCATCGACAAGGGCAATGGTTCTTCGCGAAGAAAAAGGGCATCGGTCAGGTTTGGCAGCGGCTCGCCCGTACTCAACTCGACCGCCGGTGGCGATTGGTGACTGGCGACTGAATCTTCCGGCACCCGCGTCAGCGACTGGAAAGCATTAAACACGTTGCGGCATCGGCCACACATTACGCGGCCCTGTCGCACATTGAGTTGTTCTGGCTGGACTTTAAACTGGGCGGAACAGTTGGGACAGGTGGTCAGCAGCATGTCGCAAAGTATAACTTAGCGGCTACGCCTCGCTGCGCCGCCCGCCGGCAAGACAAGACCAGCCTTCTTCGCTTTTCCAGACCGATAATTCAAACCATGGCTGGTAGATGGCGATAATGTCTTGTGCCTGATGATCGAGAATTCCCGCCAGTACCAGTGAGCCCCCGGCGCGGGTATGCGAGGCGAGCAACGGCGCAAGTACCTTGAGAGGATTGGCGAGAATGTTTGCGACCGTGATCCCGGCAACAAAATCCAGGGCGTGATCAGAGGTGGAGAATTCAATGTCGACGGCATTTTGTTTCGCATTGAAGCGAGCCGCGTCAATCGCCTGCCGGTCGATATCCACACCGATCGCGATCGCGGCCCCCAACTTCAGGGCCGCAATCGCCAGGATGCCGGATCCGCATCCATAGTCAAGTACGCTCAAGCGGGGGCTGGGCACAATATTGGCCTCAAGCCATTGAAGGCAAAGCCTTGTGGTGGGATGGCTGCCCGTGCCAAATGCCGCACCTGGGTCAAGCAGAATATTGATTGCCTCTGGCTGCGGGGCCCGATGCCACGTCGGCACAATCCAGATACGATCGGAAATCCGGATCGGCTGGAATTGTTCGCGATTCTTCTGCACCCAGTCAATCTCATCGACGATGGCCAAGGCAAGTTCCGGAACGTCGATGTCCAGTTGTCTGCAGGATTGAGCAATGACGCTGCTTGCGTCGACACCAGCGTCGAACATTGCGGTCATCCGGCAACGCTCCCACAATCCGGCATCGGCACCCGGTTCACCGAAAATCGGCTCTTCCCGGTCCGTGCCGACTAGCGCATCTTCAACGCTGACCGAAAGCACTGCGCGGTCCATCAACGCGTCGCCTAGCGGCTCGGCATCAATGCGTGGAAGTTCGAAGGTGGCGGTCAGATAAGCCATGTGCCGGAGATTTCCGAGAATCCTGCCATTTGGGTGCAAATAAGCGCCGGCGCGCAGTCCGGATATTCCTGCTCACAGGTCGCCATCGGGGGGTGAGACGGTTCGCGATCCCGGCCGCCGGTCAATCGCCGTCGCCGGCGATTTTCTTGAGTGCGGCCATCCGTTCTTCCAGAAAATGGATGGATGTGCCGCCGCGTATGAACGCGGCATCATTCATCAATTCCTGGTGCAGCGGCAAATTTGTGTGGATGCCTTCGACCACCATTTCGGAAAGCGCGGTGCGCATGCGCGCAAACGCCTGTTCGCGCGAATCACCATGAGCGATCACTTTGGCGATCAATGAATCGTAGTACGGCGGCACAAAGTAATCCGCGTAGACATGGGAGTCGACGCGAATGCCTGGCCCGCCGGGAACATGGAAGCGCGTGATTCTGCCCGGCGACGGCACAAACGACACCGGGTTTTCCGCATTGATGCGGCATTCGATGGCGTGTCCGCGCAATTCAATGTCTTTCTGGCGATAGCGAAGCCTTTGTCCGGCCGCAACGCGCACTTGTTCCTGAACGATATCGATACCGGTAATCATTTCCGACACCGGGTGTTCGACCTGAATACGAGTATTCATTTCAATGAAGTAGAACTCGTCTTTTTCATACAGGAATTCAAAGGTTCCCGCGCCGCGATAGCCGAGTTTCACACACGCCTCCGCGCAGCGCTCGCCGATTCGATCGCGTAGCCGTGCTTTCAACAGCGGCGCCGGCGCTTCTTCGATAATCTTCTGGTGTCGCCGCTGCATGGAGCAATCGCGTTCCCACAGGAACAGGGCATTGCGATGTTCATCGGCCAACACCTGGATTTCAATATGCCGGGGGTTCTCGAGAAATTTCTCAAGATAGACCATTGGATTGCCGAAGGCCGATTGCGCTTCGGTCTTGGTCATTTGCACGGCATTGACCAATGCCGCTTCAGTGTGAACGACGCGCATGCCCCGGCCACCGCCACCGCCTGCCGCCTTGATGATGACCGGATAGCCCACCGCGGCGGCGATCTTGCGAACTTCCTTGGCGTCGTCAGGCAGGGCGCCTTCGGAACCGGGTACGCAAGGAATGCCGACTTTCTTCATCGCTGTCTTTGCCGCGACTTTGTCGCCCATGGTGCGGATATTTTCCGGGCGCGGACCAATGAAGACAAAACCGGAGTTTTCCACGCGCTCGGCAAAGTCCGCGTTCTCCGACAGAAACCCGTATCCCGGATGGATCGCCTGGGCGTCGGTCACTTCGGCGGCACTGATGATGGCGGGTATATTGAGATAGCTATCCTTGGAGGGAGCCGGGCCAATGCACACCGACTCATCGGCAAGCATCACATACTTGGCGTCGGCATCCGCCTCCGAGTGGACGGCGACCGTCTTGATGCCAAGCTCGCGACAGGCCCGCTGGATGCGCAGGGCAATCTCGCCGCGATTGGCGATAAGTATCTTTTCAAACATCGCCCCCTGGCGGGGGCCCGAACCGAATACCGCCATGGTCAGAACCTGCCGCTATTCAATGATGAAAAGCGGCTGGCCGTATTCGACCGGCTGACCATTTTCGACAAGGATGGCTTTGACCACGCCGGCAGCGTCCGACTCAATCTCATTGAGCAACTTCATCGCTTCGATGATGCAAAGCGTCTGGCCTTTGGAAACGGTTTGCCCGACTTCAACGAAGGAGGGAGAACCTGGTGACGGAGACCGATAGAAGGTACCGACCATGGGTGATTTGAGCGTGTGCCCGGTCGGTTGGGGGGGGCCCGCCGGAGCGGAAGGAACCGGTGCCACACCGCTTAATTCCGGTGGCAGCACAATGTTCGACGCGGCCATCGGCTGTGGCATATAGTTTCCAGGCCCGCCGGCTCGGCTAATTCGTACTTTTTCTTCACCTTCCGTGATCTCCAGTTCGGCAATGCCGGACTGCTGCACGAGGTCGATCAGCGTCTTGATTTTTCGCAGGTCCATTTTGGCCTTGCCTCCTACCTGTTTTTTGCCCAAAACGAATGCCTTCCGGCGCGTAATCTTGTTGCGGCCGGCATTTCGGGCTTGCTGTTATGGATGGATCTTGGAAATGCGTCCGAATGTCTGGCCTGCTGCGTGGACAGCAGAATCGTGCCTGTCCGCCGCCACCGTCGTCGAAAACCCGATGGATAGATTGGAGCTTGAGGCGCGATGGCCCAACACAAACAGGTTGCCCTTCGCTGACCGTAACAAAGTGTATTCGGCAACGCCAACCGCATGGGCGTTCGTGATAACTGGCACCTTGGTCACGCTGAGGCGTGCTTGCCGCCCAACTGCGGGCGCCGCGCTCCTGGGGTATGCCCGGATTGCGGGTAAAGTCTGCGCAGAAGACGTTGACATGGCGGGAAGTTTGCCTCAATACAACGCAAGAAGTCCAGCACTTAGTCGCGGCAAATCTTCCGTCGTAGCAGCTTTTTCACAACAATTGTTGCGTTTTTACCGAAGTTCGCATTTTCGAGTGTGATGCGGCGCACAACGTTGGGGTCGACCTGTCAATCATTTTCCGTTCACGGAAGCATCGTTCACGAATCAAAATAGCTCTGATGTGAAATAGCGGCAAATGAATTATTTTGCGGTGTTCTCGGTGTTCTTAATGATCAAATCGATCATCATTAGCTCTGTGACGATACCGACATGGCTAAATATTACATTGCCTCCCGGCGCAATCACGACGGTATAAGGCAATAGACCGAGTCGATTTCCAAGCCGCTTGGAAAACTCGATCGCGCCTGTTTCGTCCGGGAGCAACGGGTAACCCATAGGGGTCTGTTTGGCGAATTTATCGACATTTTCGCGAGAATCAACGGCGATACCAACAATTTGTACCCCGTGCATCCCATGCGCCTCCTGCAATTTTGCCAACATCGGCATTTCTGCCTTGCATGGCGCACACCAGGTCGCCCAGAAGTTTATTATTAGGAGCTGGTGTTGCCATTGGCCGAGCTCTTGAGACTTGCCTTCGATATCCAGGAATCGCGCTGCATAGATTGCCCCTGGCGTCACGTCGACTTTTCCAAGTGCTTGCAGTGAGCTTTCATGGTCAGGCGACGGCCGATCCAACCACAGCGCCAGGCAGCCGAACAACACGAGCAGCGCAGCGCCCACTCCCAGCATCACTCTTGGCATATGTCGCCGCATGTCTGCGTGGAAACGGAACAGGCGGGCACCAGCAACCGGCTACTTGCCATTCTCTAACCGGTTGCCCAGTCCATGACTTGGTTTCGCAGGTTGGGAAAAAGTGGAAACCGATGCTTGGCGTGGCATTGTCCAGCCTGAAGATCCGGACTCCAACGCCAGGGTTTGATGCAGGGGCGGGTAGCAAACACCCAAATCCGCGCATCCCTGGGAAGTCACGACCAAGTTAACGGGGTTGCCCGCGTTCGCTAGACCTTCCCTGCCTGTCGACGAAACTGGCAGGAGTATGCGCACACTGCCGCGATAGGTATAGACCTTGCCGAAATTTACGTCCTGCTTCCATCTCCCGATCGGCCAGGATTGTCGAGGCAATGAAATAGCCCGCGTGTTTATCGAAAAACGAAATCGGTCGCGATACATGTAGTAACCGTCCGCGATGTCGAAGCGCAGCTCCAGTAACCGATCATTCACGAGTCGCGCGCTGGCGGAAAAAGCCTTTTCGGCCGGCAGCAATTCCTGTTCTTGTACGGCCGCAACCGCTCCGTGGGCCAAGGCCATGGCAAACGTGAAGAAAACACCGCGACTCCACGCCTGGCGTATCGACCTGCTTGAATTCAAGGGCGCACCCTGGTCATCTGGTTTCATTCACTACCCAATCAAGGTATGCCGGGAGACCCAAACGAACCGGAAATGCAACGATTTCCGGTGTCTCGTATGAATGCAGACGCCTGATAACCGCTTCCAGTTCCTGGTAGCGATCAACTGTACTCTTAATCAATAGCGTGATTTCCGGCAAACACTCAATATTCCCCTGCCAGCGGAAGCGGGACAAACCCGCCGGAAGCGCGTGTACGCAAGCCGCCAATCGCTGTTGTAACAATGACTCAGAGATCTTTACAGCCAGATTTTCATCCGGTACTGTAGTAATCACGATGAGTGCCCCAATGTCGGATGTCATACGGGTACAAATCCAAGGTTTGTTGAATTCCCGCGCCGCCGCATCGAGCCTGACGAGATGCGGCATTGGAAATCGACTCGACACCCGCATTTATCACAACGTTGTCGCGGGATTGGGGAGGTTGCCTTGAAGTGGAACCTCTTACTGAGGATTTCAACAATGCGAATCGGAAAGGAAGCATTATGCGGCTGTTGCTTATCGGCATTCTAATGGGATTCCCGCTGCTGGAAGGCGCGGTGCTTTACAACCTCGCTGCCGGGCCATCGGGCCATGGCGGTTGGGTGTTGGCATGGCTGGCGTTCGCCTTCATTGCGGGCATTGTGCTGATCAAGGAAGCGCGTTTTTCGCTGATGACGCGCCTGGCGGGCGCCCTATCGCATGGGCAGTTTTCGCTGGCCGCCTTTATCGACAGTTTCCGCACCGTGCTGGCAGGCCTGCTGTTGATTTTTCCCGGCATCATTTCCGATGTGATGGCGCTACTCCTTCTGCTGTTGCCGATTCGGGAACCCGCTTTTGAGCACGCAACCGCGCGCGCAACGCGCCATGCGCGTGGACCGCAATTTCGTGCCAATGGCGTCATTGAAGGCGAGTTTCGACGTGAGCGCTAACGGCGCCTCTCCCGCAGAAAATCGTCGATTGTCGGATAGCGCAAAGTGAATCGCAGTTCGCGCTTGAGCCGTCGATTGCCAATGCGGCGCGATTCACTCATGAACGTCAACAACGCCGGCGGCAATCGCACCGCGGCCTCCGCCCGGGAAATTCGTGGTGGCCGCGGCAATCCTAAGGCATCCGCGACGCGATCAAAATAGCCGCCCATCCCCAGCACCGAATCATCAACCACGTTATATACACGTCCCGGCTTGCCGAAGCGCATCGCCGCAATGGCCGCCCGCGCCAGATCCTCCGCATGAATATGGTTGGTAAACACGTCATCCTCCGCAACCAGCACGGCGGTGCCATTTCGCAGCCGGCCGACCGGCAGACGCTCTTCCGCGTAGATACCGGGCGCGCGCAAGACGGATACCGCCACACCGTAGCGCCGCCCCCATACCCGCAGCACACGTTCGGCATCCACCCGTCGCCGCGCACGCGCGGTGACGGCCTTTACGGGCCGCGATTCATCAATCCATTCGCCGCCGCAATCTCCGTAAACGCCGGTCGTACTGATATACACGAGCCGCCGGGGCAGATGCCGTGATAGCATCCCCGCTCGCGAGGATTTGCACACCGGTTGACGCGACAGCGCGCTCAGCAGCCGACGGGTCCGCAGGTCGCGGACACCCTCTGCCGCGGGCGGTGCAAAATGAAAAACCACGTCGGCCCGGCCGGCAAGTTTTCGCAGGCTGCCGGGACGGTCGAGATCACCGCGAATGGCACGGACACCCATTGAGCGGGCTTGCCGTGCTCGCCCGGCACTGCGAACAAGTGCGCTGACAGAATAACGATTCGCGAGGTGCCTTGCCACGCGTTCGCCGACATCGCCAAGGCCGATGATGAGAATTCTGGTTGATGAACGCATGATGTCGCGAAGTATAGAGAATTCGGAATGAACACCCAATGAGCACCCCTGAATACCGCGTCACGCTGCAACCTTCCGGTCACACTTTCACGGTCGCGGCCGATGAGACCATCCTCGATGCCGCACTTCGCCAGGGTATCGGCCTTCCCTACGGCTGCCGCAACGGCGCGTGCGGGTCCTGCAAGGGCAATATCATTTCAGGCGAATTTGACTATGGTCTCCATCAGGAACGCACCTTGCGCTCCGAGGAAAAGGCCGCCGGCAAGGCGTTATTCTGCGTCGGCAAGGCACTTTCCGACCTCACCCTGGAAGTGAAGGAGATCGGCGGCACCGGCGATATCCAGATTCGCATCTTGCCTTGCCGCGTGGAAAAGCGGGAGAAGGTCGCACCCGATGTCGCGGTGCTTTATCTGAAATTGCCCGCGCAGGAACGAATACAGTACTTCGCCGGCCAATACATCGACATCCTGCTCAAGGACGGAAAGCGGCGCAGCTTTTCGATGGCCAACGCGCCGCACCACGACCAGTTCATCGAACTCCACATACGCCAGATTCCCGGCGGTCAATTTACCAATTTTGTTTTCGACGAAATGCGCGATCGTGCCATCCTGCGCTTCGAGGGCCCCTTCGGAACTTTTTTCCTGCGGGAAGACTCCGACAAGCCGATCATACTCGTCGCCGGCGGCACCGGATTCGCCCCGATCAAGGCGGTGATCGAGCACGCACTGCATGAGCATGTCGATCGGGAAATGGTGCTCTATTGGGGCTGCCGCTCGCGCCAGGACCTGTACATGCCGGAACTGCCGGCACAGTGGGCCAGGGAGCATTCCAACTTCACCTTTATTCCGGTTCTCTCCGATCCCAAACCCGAGGATAATTGGCAGGGGCGGACCGGCTTCGTTCATCAGGCGATTATCGATGACTTTGAATCACTGGCTGGCTATCAGGTCTATGCCTGTGGGGCACCGGTCATGGTTGATGTCGCGCAACGGGCATTCGCCGGGCGCGGATTGCCGGATGGTGAATTTTTTGCCGACTCGTTCACCTATTCCGACCCGGCTTCAAACACGCAGTAAACCGTATTTCCAACCAAGGAGAATTCCATGATCAAGGCAGGCGACAAACTACCCGACGGCACACTGAGCGAATTCATCGAAGTCGAAACCGCCGGCTGCACAATCGGACCAAACAGCTTCAAGGTAAGTGATCTCACCAAGGGAAAGAAAATCGCCATATTCGGCCTGCCGGGCGCTTTCACACCGACCTGTTCCGCCAAACATGTGCCGGGCTACGTGAATAACCATGATGCCCTGAAAGCCAAAGGCGTCGACGAAATCTGGTGCGTATCGGTGAATGATGCCTTTGTGATGGGCGCCTGGGCCAAGGATCAGCACACCGAGGGCAAGGTTCGCATGTTCGGTGACGGGTCTGCCGCCTGGACCAAGGCATTGGGACTGGAATTCGATCTCACGGCGAAGGGTATGGGAATCCGCATGCAGCGCTTTTCCATGCTGGTTGACGATGGCATCGTCAAGACCTTCAATCTTGAGGGCCCGGGCAAATTTGAAGTGTCCAATGCGGAAACCATGCTCGCGCAGGCATAGGACCGCGCAGTGAGGAAGGTCCTTCCCCGGCATTGACCGGGGAAATTTTTCTACAAGTGAGTTGACGGAATGTCCATGCCAAAAATCTTCATCGATGGCGAACATGGCACCACGGGTCTGCTGATCCGCGACCTGCTGCGCGAGCGAAACGACATTGAACTCATCAGCATCGCAACGGAAAAGCGCAAGGATCAGGCGGAACGCAAGCGCTTGTTGAATGCTGTCGACCTGGCAATTCTGTGTCTGCCGGACGATGCCGCGCGCGAATCGGTGGCATTAATCGACAACCCGGATGTGCGCGTGATCGATGCCAGCACCGCGCACCGGTCGTTGCCGGACTGGGACTTCGGCTTTCCGGAAATGACCCCCGAGCAGGCGTCGCGCATCAAACAAAGTCGCCGCGTTGCCAATCCCGGCTGCTGGTCCACCTGCTTCATCTCCCTGGTTCGTCCATTGGTCGATGCCGGTCTGCTCCCCGCCGAATTTGCGGCAACCACCTGGGGTGTATCCGGATACTCCGGCGGCGGCCGGCAGATGGTGGACGCCTTCGAAAGCGGCGCCGCCGCGTCGACATTCTTCGGCTACGGATTCAAACTCGCGCACAAGCACCTGCCGGAAATGCAGCGGTATTCGGGCTTGACGCATGCTCCGCTCTTCACCCCCTCGGTCGGGGCCTTTCGGCAAGGCATGCTGGTATACGTGCCGCTGCAATTGTGGTCGCTACCGAAACCGGTCACCGGCAGGCAGTTGCACGAGTGCCTGGCGGTGCGCTACGCCGGCACACCGTGCGTTCAGGTCAAATCCTACGGTGGCGCGCCGCCGGGCGAGCTCGATCCCGAGGCGCTCAATGGCACGAACATCATGGAATTGTTTGTCTTCGACAACGCCCGGCATGAGCAGGCAGTGCTGGTGGCGCGACTGGACAATCTTGGCAAGGGCGCAGGGCGCGCGACGCTGCAGAATGCGCTACTGATGCTGGGACTTTGATGGTGCGGGTTCAGGCGGCAGCGCGCGCTGTCAGGCGAATTTGTTCACGTCGTTTCGCACATGTTGCGACGGTCGGATGCAGGGTATAGACTTTAAACACGCATCCAACAACAAGGAGCACAGCGATGAAGTTGGGTCCCAAGGCGTTTTTTGTTCTGGTGTGTTTTGCCACCGGCGCAACCGCCAGCACGCAGCCGGTACCGTCCATAAAAGTGCAGCGGTTTGCCGATCCCGTCCTTTGCTATCTCGACGCCGCAAGCACGGACAGCGATGCAATTCTTGTCCGCGCTGAATTGCAGCGCCGTGAAGTCGCTTGTACGGCTGAACTAAAGGTCGAAGGACTGCAGGCCGTGGAGCAGTTACTGCTGCGACGCCGCTTGCAGGCGATGACCGTTTCGCACCAGCGCGCAGGCAGGGCAAGCGCGCGTGCGACACAATGCCAGTTTCAGCCGTATCCGGCGCCGGCCGTGGCATGCAATCCAGCGGAACGGTATCGTTAAGTCTTCCTGTATCGGCCCGCGAGACAGGCCGGAATGCAAATGGCGCCTCGGCGCCATTTGTTCGTTCGGCGACGAACGATTGTGCCGAACACCGAAGCTGGTCCGCGCGGTGTTTTCATAGCACGCTCAATCGCAGATCGCCATTTAACGCGCACTTCCAGGCACAAATGCCTGAAACGCCGCGCCGGCGCTAGAGTCCAGACTTCGCGTAAACGCCCGGATCATGCTTCTCCATCCAGCGCTCAGCAGCCTTGAGCGGCGTGAATCCGAATTGCGAGTACAACCCGTGCGCATCGGATGTTGCGAGCATCCAGCGCCGCAGCCCCTGCAACTCCGGGTGAAGGCTGATGCATTCCATCAGCCACTTCGACAAGCCTTTGCCGCGATGCGCCGGCATGACAAAAACGTCACCCAGGTACGCCACCGTGGCGTGATCGCTGGTGACACGGGCGAAGCCGCCCAGGTCCGCATCGCGCAGGATGGCAAAGCACAGCGAGTGCCGCATGGAGCGCTCGACCACATTCCGTGGAATATTGCGCGCCCAGTATGACTCGAGGCTCAGAAAACGGTGGATGGCATTCACATCCATTCGGGCAAGATCGGTGGTGATTTCGTAGCCGTCACGCGACCAGCTCTCGTGCATGCTTGTCACCGCACCAATTACTTGGCCAACTCCGCGCTACGCCGGATGTGACGCACGGCCTCGTCGCGCTTGCCCATCTGTTCCATCAGGCGCGCCAGCGTCATGTGCGCGTCCAGTGTCGGCGCCAGCGCCACACTCGCTTCCAGGTAGCTCTGTGCCTTGCCCCACAGCGACTGGCGCATGCAGAGCTTTCCCAGCGTCGCCAACAGCACCGCGTCGCGCGCATGCAATTTCAACCATTTTTCGGCACGTTCTATTTGCGCGAGCGTGGCATCGCCCTTGCAATCGGCATAGACCGCCGCCAGCGAACTGTCCCAGCCGTCCGCCCCACGCTTGTCGATAGTTTCCTCGACCAGGCGGCGGGCATCGTCGCCACAACCCAGTCCGGCCAGTCTCTTGGCGACGGTGACGGCCATCGCGGCATCGTAGCGCGACGTGTTGTCCAGTGCTTCCCACGCGGCAATGATGACCTCGCGGTTGGCAGGCTTGGATTTGATCAGGTTCATTTGCGCATTCAGGCGGATTTGCTGCGCGGCAGATTCCGGCAGCAGTCCCGAACGCGCCAGCGGCGTAAGCGTCGCAAGCACGTCGTCCCAGGCCTTTTCCGCGACTTCGGCCTCGACTTTCATCTTCAGCACACCCGGGTTCCGGGGATCACTCTCGGCGAGGTTCTTCAGCAATTCGCGGGCCTCATGGGTGCGGCCGTCGGCAAGCAGCATGTAGGCCTTGGAGGCATCGCGCATATTGGCCGATTTGTCACCGCCTTCGCCGCGAATCCGGTCCAGGTATGGCACCGCCGCACCCGAGTTACCGCCTTCGTAAGCGGCCCACGCCGCCAGGGCGGCCGCCAGGTCGCGTGTCTCGCCGTGCAGCATGCCGGCGCGCGCCCTTTCTTCGGCATCGCGAAAACGCCCGGAGAAGAGCAGTTCAAGACTGGAGAAGACCGCATCGCGGCTCTTGGCCCGTTCATTCTCGGCGCGCATTTTCTTCATGTGCCGCGGCATGCCATAGGCCACTGCCGCCAGCCGGACCAGCCAGTAGGTCAACGCAAATCCTGCGATGAGCAGAATCACAAACAGCATCACTGATAGTTCAATCCGCCACGGCGGAATCACCATCACCACGTAACCCGCGCCGTGCCTTCCGGCGAGCGCAATCGCTACCGCCACGACGGCCAGCCCCAGCAGCCATAAAACCCAGCGAATTGGTCGCGACATGTTGCGTTACCGACCTTGCCGTTCACGCGCCGCCCGGGCAGCGCGCACCGCGGCAAGGCTTGCGGTAATGTCCGGCGAGGAAATCGACAGCGGATTTTCGGCCAGCTGCTTGAGCATTGCCAGCGCATTGGTGTTGACCTTGGCCTTGGGATCAAAATACCGGATCAGCATCTCGCGCGCCAGCTTCAGGTCCTGCTTGTAATTCGACTCGTCGCGCGCGATCAGCGAGGTCCGCGCCGACAGCAGCCGCAGCTTGAGGTTTTCCCGCAAGAAATATGTCTGTTGCGGCGACAGCAGCGCCGGGTCGCCGCTATCGAGTTCGCGGATGCGGACGAGCTGCTTCAGCTCATGCCAGAGGTCCTTGCCGACGCGCATGGCGATATTGTCGTTCGCATTGATGACGCCAACTTCGCGCGCACTCGATACGATCGCGTCCGGCACCGCCAGGGGTAGCGATGGCGCAAGACTCATCAGGTTGTCCAGCTTCACGCTCACGCCTTGTGTGTCGACCAGCGGGAGCGCCTTGAGCCGCTCCATGTCCTGGGTTATCGCCCGCCGCAGTTGCACGACTTGCAGCTTGTCGGCGCGTCCGCTGCCCGTGATGGTGCGCTTGACGCGAG
>JBDTSU010000020.1:0-21136 GCA_039930965.1 Betaproteobacteria bacterium | reverse complement strand
GAAAGACAAATCGTCATAGTGTCTGGCTTAACCCAGTCCACAGTTGCATAGTGACCGAAAAACGCATCCAGGAGCAACCGACATGGCTCAATCCGATTCCCCCCATCGCGCCGGGCGCCATTTCCTGCAAATTCCCGGCCCGACCGCGGTACCCGAGCGAATCCTGCGCGCCATCGATCATCAGGTCATCGACCATCGCGGACCGGATTTCCAGGCGCTCGGCCAGGAAGTCCTTGCCGGCATCAAGGAGATTTTCCAGACCCGCCATCCGGTGATCATCTACCCGGCGTCCGGGACCGGCGCATGGGAGGCCGCGCTGGTGAACACGCTTTGCGCCGGCGACGCCGTGCTGATGGTGGAGACCGGGCATTTCGCCTTCCTGTGGCACAAGATGGCGGTGAGGCTGGGACTGAAGCCTGAAGTCATCCCCAGCGATTGGCGCCATGGGGTCAATGCGGCCGAGATTGAAGCCAGGCTCGCGGAAGACAAGTCGCATGCCATCAAGGCGGTGTGCGTCGTGCATAACGAAACGTCGACGGGGGTCACCTCCGGCATAGCCGCCGTGCGCAAGGCCATCGACAAATCCGGCCATCCGGCGCTGCTGATGGTCGATACGATCTCCTCCCTGGGCTCGGTCGATTATCGCCATGACGAGTGGGGCGTGGACGTCACCGTCGGCGGCTCGCAAAAGGGCCTGATGCTGCCCCCGGGCCTGAGCTTCAATGCGCTGTCGCCCAAAGCGCTGGACGCCTCCAAACAGTCCACGTTGCCGAAGTCATTCTGGTCGTGGGAAGAAATGCTCGAAGCCAACAAGACCGGCTTCTTCCCGTACACGCCCGCCACCAACATGCTCTACGGCCTGCGTGAGGCACTGCGGATGCTGCGCGAAGAAGGCATGGCCAATGTGTTCAGCCGCCACCAGCGGCACGCGGAGGCGACTCGCCGCGCGGTGCGCGCGTGGGGGCTGGAGGTGCTGTGCGCAAACCCCGCCGAGTACTCACCGGTGTTGACGGCGGTCATGATGCCGGCCGGACATGACGCCGACCGGCTGCGAGGAATCATCCTCAAACACTTCGACATGTCGCTGGGCATGGGCCTGTCCCGGCTCAAAGGCAGGATATTCCGCATCGGCCACCTGGGCGATTTCAACGATCTCACCCTGATGGCCACGCTGGCGGGCGTGGAAATGGGACTGGACATCGCCGGCGTGCCACACCAGAAAGGCGGTGTCGATGCGGCGATGCAATATCTGGTGCAATGCGCGTCGCAACAGTCACCCGATAGAATGGCCGCTTGACTTTTTCACACCGCCTGACGAAGAGCAGGCGTTCTTTTCAATCGTTAGGAGGACTCATGAATCGTCGCAATTTGCTTGGTACGCTTCTCGCAGCCGCATTCACGCTGCCGCTGGCTCTTTCCGCCTCGGCCCAGACACCCGCGTGGCCGACCAAGGCCATCAAATGGGTGAACCCGTTCCCGGCCGGTGGCGGCACCGACGTCTTTGCGCGGCCGATGGCCGCCAAGATCGGACTATCGCTCGGGCAGAGTGTCTATATTGAAAATCTCGGCGGTGCCGCGGGTACGGTCGGCGCGAATGTCGCCTCGAAGGCTGCGCCCGATGGCTACACCTATTTCGTCGGCGCTATCCATCACACCATCGCCGAGTCGCTGTACATGAACCGCGGCTACAAACTGGAAGAGGCCTTCGTGCCGATCACCGTCCTCGCCTTCGTGCCGAATGTGCTGGTGGTGCATCCGAAGCTCGGGATCAAGACGGTGGACGAGTTCGTGAAATATGCCAAGGCCAATCCCGGCAAGCTCAATTACGGCTCCGCCGGCAGCGGCGCATCGCACCATATGGCCGCCGAGGCGTTCAAGCGCCTGGCGGGCATCGACATGGTGCATGTCCCCTACAAAGGGGTTGGGCCGATGATGCAGGATCTGCTCGGCGGCCAGGTTGACCTGTGTTTCGACAGCCTGAGCTCATCATCCCCGCAGATCAAGGCCGGCAAGCTGATCGCGCTCGCAATCACCAGTCCGGTCCGTTCTCCGGCATTCCCCGATCTGCCGACGATGGGCGAGGTGGGATACAAAGGTTTTGAAGTAACCACCTGGTACGCCCTGTGGGGCATCAAGGGAACACCGCAGCCGATTCTCGACAAGATGTACGCGGAAAGCGTGAAGGCGCTGACCGATCCGGAAATCAAGAAGATCTGGGAGAGCCAGGGCGCGACCGTTGGTGGCCTGCCACCCAAGGAGTTCGCCACGTTCATCTCATCCGAAATCGCCAAGTGGGGCAAGGTCGTCAAGGACTCGAATATCAAGATCGATAACTAGCCCTGGGCTCGGTTGCGATACGCGGTACGATGCACGCGTATGGCAGGTAAAGAGTCAATTTCTCCAACAGACTCCAGCACCAGCGCGGCTCGCAGGCCATAATCGCCTGCCAAGCCGCGCCAGTGCTGGAGTTTGTCATCTGGCCAGGCGATTTTCGGGGAATTTACACGCTGCGGCGCGGCTGTTGCACAAAACACAAATGACCGCTCGCCTGACTTGAGCTATTGCCCGACTTGCCTGACAATCGCGGCGACAGGCGACATACCCTCCCCGACCTGTCGGCCCGGCAAAGAACAACAACGAGGCCGCGCTCTCGAGACCCCCATAAATCCACTACCAACAGGGAAACTCAACATGACCTTCCGCGACAGCCAAAATACTTCAGTTCCCTCACGCATCCTGCGCAATGCGGTGTTGTCCGCCTTGTCCGGCGCGCTGGTCATTCCGATGGCCACCGCCCAGACCGCGGCCGCACCGAAAAAAGACGAACCCACCGTGATCGAGACCATCAACGTGGTCGGTTCGCGCCGCGTCAACGCCTCCTCCACCGACACGCCGGTTCCGGTCGATTTCATCCCCATGACCAAGGTGGCCGAACAAGGTGGTCAGTTCGACCTGGCGCAGACGCTGCAGTACATTTCCCCGTCGTTCAATTCGACGCGCCAGACCGGCGCCGACGGCGCCGACCTGATCGACTCCGCCGCGCTGCGCGGACTCGGATCCGACCAGACCCTGGTCCTTGTCAACGGCAAGCGGCGTCATACGGTCTCGCTGGTAAACCTTTTCGGCGCCCGCAATCGCGGCAATACCGGCACCGACATGAATGCGATTCCCCTGCTGGCGATCGAAAGCGTGCAGGTGCTGCGCGATGGCGCCGCCGCGCAATACGGCTCGGACGCCATCGCCGGCGTGATCGATATCGGCCTCAAGAAGCGGCTGGGCTGCGAAAGCGTGTTTGGCTATGGCCAGTATTCGGCCGGCGACGGCAAGAACTACATGGCGTCAGCCTATTGCGGCCTGCAGGTCGGCGACAAGGGCGTGGTCGGCATCACCGCCGAATATCTCGACCGCGGCCGTTCCAATCGTGCCGAAGCCGGCAATCCACGCATCATCGGCGACACCCAGTCGAAGAACGCCACCGTCTACGTCAACGGCGAATTGCCCACCAGTCCGACCGGAAAGTTCTACTTCACGCTCGGCAACCAGACCCGTGAGGCCTCGTCGGGCGCCTTTGCGCGCGGTGGAATCGGCTCGGATGATATTCCTTCGCGCAACTCGGCCGCCATGTACCCGAACGGCTTCGTTCCCTTCATCGACGGTGACGTGGACGACCGTTACATGACGGTCGGCCATCGCGGCCAGTTCGGCGAGTGGAACGCGGATATTTCCCAGACCTACGGCTACAACAAGCTGCGCTACAACATCAACAACACCATCAACGCGTCGATCGCGAACAAGGACCTGCTGGCCGGCGGCAAGGGCGTCAGTGCCACGTCCTTCGATGCCGGCGGCTTTTCGTTCGAGCAGTTGACGACCAATTTCGACATGAGCCGCTTCTACGCCGGTATCGCCAATGGCATGAACCTCGCCTTCGGGGCCGAGTACCGGCGCGAAAACTACCAGATCATGGCAGGCGAGACCGGCTCGTATGTCGATGCGGACGGGGTGGGCTTCGGTGGCAACGCCGGCAGCCAGGGTTTCCCGGGCTTCCAGCCCGGTGACCGTACCGATCGCAACCGCCACAGCGTCGCCGCGTACCTGGACGTGGAAACGGACCTGACCGCCCAGTTCAAGACCCAGGCCGCGTTGCGCTACGAGAAGTTCAGCGATTTTGGTTCCACGCTGACGGGAAAACTGGCCGCGAGCTATAAGGTCGACGAACAGCTGCTGCTGCGCGCATCGGGCAGCAGCGGATTCCGCGCGCCTTCACTGCAGCAGATCTATTTCTCGTCGACGTTTACCGATTTCATCAGCGGCGTACCGCTCGATGTGGTGCTGGCGCCCAACGGCAGCGCCATCGCCAACGCCGCCGGTATTCCCAAACTGAAAGAGGAAAAATCGCAGAGCTTCACGCTCGGCCTGACCTGGAGCCCCTCCAGGGCGCTGGCTGTCACGGCGGATTTGTACCGCATCAATATCGACGACCGCATCGTGCTATCGGGCCGCTTTGACGAGGACAACTATCCGGCGCTGGGCTCGATCCTGCGCGGGCTCGGTGTCGGCCAAGCGCAGTTCTTTGTGAATTCCGTCAATACGCAGACCAAGGGCCTCGACCTGACGGTCTCGCACAAGGCGGATATCGGCGTAACCAGGCTTTCCACGTTCCTCGCCTGGAACCTCAGCAAGACCGAGGTCACCGGCATCAAGGCGCCGGCCTCGCTGGCCGGCTTCGAGGATGTGCTGCTGTCGGAGCGCGAGCGCCTGTTCATCGAGCAGGGCGGACCGCGTTCCAAGGCCACGCTCGGCTTCGATCTCACCGCCGGCCCGTGGGAGAAAAGCCTCAAGATCATTCATTTCGGCCAGCAAACGCTGGGCACGTTCTCGGGAACGGCGGCCGGTGTGCCCAACGCCCGTTACGCGCCCAAGACTTCGGCGGACCTGAGCGTAACCTACAGTTTCGACAAGAACACGAAGCTCACCGTCGGCGGCACCAACATCTTCAATGTCAAGCCGAGCAAACAGGATCCCAACGAGACCGACAACGGCTTCATCTACGACAGCGTGCAATTCGGGTTGAACGGCGCGTCATATTTCGTGCGGTTCTGGAAAAAGTTCTGATCAGGACTGCTTGAACAAGTGAAAATACTGCCGGGAAACCGGCAGTTTTTCCGTGTGCCCCTTGATGTGCACCACCAGCTTCTCGGGTCCCTCGCGGACCGCGCGATCGATGGCGTGCGCGTTGATGATGACGCCGCGGTGCACCTGCCAGAACACCTCTTCGTCGAGGCCTTCGATCAGTTCCTTCAGCGGGGTGCGGACCAGCGCCTCGGAGTCTTTCAGCACGATGCGCGTGTACTTGGTATCCGACTGGAAGAACAGGACGTCTTCGACATTGATCAGCTTGGTCTGGTTACCAAGCGAGGCGCGAATCCATTTCAGTTTGGACGCACCGGCTCGGGTGCCCTGGTTCAGCAACTGTCCCAGCAGGCCAGTCAAATCGGCGGGCGCCGAATTGAGGCGTTTTTTGACGCGTGCCACCGCCGCCGCGAGGCGATCGACCTCGACCGGTTTCATCAGGTAATCGGCGGCACCGTTTTCGAATGCGCGCACGGCGTATTCGTCGTAGGCGGTGATGAATACCAGATGGGCGGCATCGCCGATTTCGGCGGCCACTTCGAGTCCGGTCTTGCCCGGCATGCGAATATCCAGGAAAGCCACGTCGGGCCGGTGCTTGCGCCAGACCTCCAGCGCCTCGACGCCGTTCTTCGCGATACCAACTATCTCGAGTTCCGGCCAGGTATCGTGCAGCCCGGCGACCAGGCGGTCGCGCATCAATAGTTCATCTTCAGCGATCAGTGCGGTAGTCATTGCATTTTCCTTTTTGAATCCATTCCAACGGCATCCGCGCCGGTACGAGCCACCAGCGGCAAATCGATTACCGCGATAAACCCATGCGGCGCATTTCGGGAGACGCTGAGCCGCCCCTGATCGGAAAAAAGCACGCGCAGGCGCTGGCGAATATTGTCCAGCCCGACGCCGCCCCCCGACTGCGACAGATTGGGTCCCTGCCCGGTATCCTTTACAGTGATTTGCAGCCGGTCACCGTCGCGGGCGGCGCTGACGTCGATGCGGCCGCCTTCGAGGCTCGGTTCGAGCCCATGTTTGATCGCGTTTTCCACCAGCGAAATCAGCATCGCCGGCGGCACCGGCAGATCGCGCAGATCGTCGGGCAGTTCAAGGCCAAAGGCCAGCCGGTCGTGCATGCGCAACTGCATGATCGCCAGATAGGCCTGCATGACCCTGAATTCGCGACCGAGGGTAGTCGTTTCCTCGCGCAGGCTGGCCAGACCGCCGCGCAGGAACGTGATCAGCTGCGCGGTCAGTATCGCCGCCTCCGGCGCCTTGCCCTCCGCCAGCTGCTGCACGGAGGCGAGCGTGTTGAACAGGAAATGCGGCTCGACCTGCGCCTGCAGCAGCTTCAAGCGCGCATCGGCCAGTTGCCGCCCCATGCGCTCCTGCTGTGCCTGCCGCTCGAGCAGCTGATTACGGCGCTGCAGCTGGCCACGCCGGTACTGGACAATGCTCACCATCAGCACCGCGCAGACCATCCCGGCGATAAGCCCCCCCACCAGGATTTTCGGCGCCATGCGCACGAATTGGTCGGCGACGCTGCTCAGGTCCCCGGCTTGGGTGAGGTTGGCGCCGAGTCCACCGACAATGGCGCCCGCCAGCATGACGCTCACCAGCAACACAAAGCTCTTGGTACCGGTCTTGAAGCGCGACGGGCCAAACCATGCGCCGGTAAAGGCGACCGTCATCGCGATCAGGATGACGGCACTCAATCCGAGCGCGCCCGTCCAGCCCCGGTTCAGCAGCAGCTTGGCGAGCAGCCCGATAGACAGCCATAGCGCGACCACGATGGCCACGTAGACCTGCGGCCGTTTCCGGAAAGAAGCGTCGAATGCCAGCAGATCGGCCCGCTCGTAGGGTGTCAGTTTGCCGAGGCCGCGGGCCTCGGTACGCGCATACCAGCGCCGCAGTGCCTGAATCGGGTCAAATTTCGTCATTGTGGTGTGAGAGACTACCGAACATCGCTCCCGGCAACAACGGCTGCGCGATGAATGACGATTTGACGGGATGAACGCGGCACCACGCGAAATCGCCGCCGGCGGCCAGCCGAGCGGCGATCCTCGTGCCGGATTCGGCCGGCCTGTGTAAACTGTGTCGTTCGCGCGAACCCGCGGACCCCTGTCACCTCCCGGAGGAACCACGCATGGCCGATATCGTGCTGCACCGAACCCATCATCTCGGACTCAAGGGTGCCCGTGCGGCCGCCGACCGGATGGCTGTAAAACTCGGCGAAAAGTTCGAACTCTCGGGCGAGTGGGACGGCAACACCCTGCATTTTCATCGCTCCGGCGTGAATGGCCGGCTCGCCGTCACCGATCACGACATGAAACTCGACATCACGCTCGGCTTCATGCTGAAAATGATGAAGGGCCCGATCGAAAGGGCGGTGCATGAACAACTCGACGGCGTGCTGGACGCCAGTCCGGCGCCGGCCAAAGCGCACACCAAGACAGCCGCCAAGCCGGCCGTGAAAGCCCACGCGGTTGCGAAAAAACCCGCCACAAAAAAGAAATAGAAATGGCGGCGGCGTCGTCGGGGGTCGATTGGCAAACGCTGGTCAGGCCTCGGCCTTGAGGTGATCGGCCTCGATACTGCGCCAGAACGCGTTCAGGTCACGCACGGCGTGTTGATTGTCGCGGTTGAAAGCCTCGTACTCGCGTTCGGCCTTGGCGCGAAAATGCGCCGCATCGCGGGAACGCCCGAGCCGCGAGTACATGTCGGCCATGCCCTCACAGGCGGCGGCCACCTTGCCGGTCGGCCGGTTCGCGTCGGCGATCTCGTAGGCCTGTTCCAGCGCCTCGAGCGCGCTTTCAAATTGTTCTTCGGCCGCGTAGACATTGCTGATTTCGATATTGGTATCGATCAGGCGCGGATTGTGGCGAATTTGCGTGGCACGCGTCAGCGCGCCGGCAAAGGCGGCCAAGGCCTCGGCATTTCTCCCCTGCAGCCCGCGCAGTTGGCCGAGGCAGAACAGCGCGCGCGCTTCGGCGTCGATGTTCTTCTCGGTCGTGGCAATGCCGAGCACATGCTGGATGCGGTGTTCCGCATCGTCGGCCAGTTCAGGAAAATCCTCCGCCCCCGCCGACAGGGCCGCCCGTACCCGTTGCACGGCCAGGAAAGCCTTGTTGCCCATCATCAGATAGCCCGGCGTCATCAATGCGGCACGTCCATCGCCCAGGCTGACCAGCGCGATGCCCTGGTCATATTCCTGGTCGCCTTCATCAAATCGCCCCAGGTTGCCGTAGACCAGGCCATAGGTGTTGTGAATCCGCACCTTGAGGGGGAGTTCATCGAGTGCGTCGGCCTCGCTCCGGCAGACCTGCAGCATGTCGAGCACGACGCGGTTTGCGTCGAGGATAAAACTCGCCGAACCGGCCATCGTGGCCAGTGCGTAGGCCGCGGGACCGCGCAGCGCATGCTGGCGCGCGAGGCCGATGACGTCGATGGACGTGGCAATCGATTCGATGAACGAACCGTTTGCGGCCTGGCATAACGCCAACGCGTTCATGGCTTCGAGTTCCGCCCCGGTGTCTTCCTGGCGCGCGAGGCGATAGGCGTGGCGCGCGAGGCCGATGCTTGAACGCGTGTCGCCGCGCCGCGAACTGCGGATGGCGTTATCGCAAGCTGCCTGCAGGGCCTCAGAAATCATGGGGACCACCGAATGGGTGCAGAACCAAACCGCGGAGGTTATTCGTCTGGCGCGAAATTGCCGTCGGTGCATCTATGATGCGCGCTTTCCCCGGCGCCGCGTAGCGGTTATTTGCGCGCGGCCCATCCCCCGTTCAGGTGAGTGCCACCATCGTTCCCGGCAACGCCTGCCCGCGAAACCGGGACTAGGTCCCGGCGTTGAGCCGCTCCCACTCGGCGACGACGGCAAACGGATCGGGGCGGTTGTCGAACAGGCGCTCGATCAGTACCGTTTCTCGCGCCGCGATGGTATCCAGGAAGTGATCGGCACCGTTCATGTGCCGGAAGGCAGCGAATCCGGCCTCGAGAAACTGCTGCATTTCCCCCAGCCCGGCCATTTGCGCAGGCTTGCGCAGCATTTTCAGGGTGGTGTAAATCAAGGGTTTCTTCACGACCAGGTCGAGGCCCTGCCCGACTTCGCGCATCAATTCCACTTGATGCAGGCGGTCGGCATGCCGGCCCACGGCGCGGAAGGCGGCGGCATAGCTGGCGTCGGTCAGTTTCGCGCCGGCCAGCCGGGTCGCGATCGCCTGGTCGAACTCTTCCGCCAGCACATCCAGTTCCAGCGCGTTATCGACGGTGTCGAAAGCGAATTTCGGCAGCAGGCGTTTGATGGTCGGGTACATGCGGATCAGGTCGCGATCGCGGATGGCCGAGTCCTTGGTGCCATAAAGTTCGTCGAGAAAGAAGTCAACCGCCATTGCATATCGCGAATCCGCCGCAAGATCGGTATAAGAGCGGCGCAGGCGCTGTTGCTGCCAGAGTTTCACGGCCTTGACCCGCCCATGGAACGCCAGGTCGGCGGCATCGGCCAAGGCCTCCTTGCCGCGCAACGCTTCCAGTTTTTTGAGTCGTTCAAGCATTTGACTTTGAAGTTCGCTGCCGCATTAACCACGACACCCGGTATTGTTAGAGCAAACAATCTAATCAAGTCATCGCACCCATTAATAGCACTGGTATTCTAGAGAACTTCTGGCCAATCACCCGCGAAATGGATCTCAGCCAACCCACCCGCCACGATGCAATAGCGCTGCAAGACGCCTTCGCCGCCTCGCGCAAGGCCTATGAACGCGAGCGCATGCCGGATAGCGCCGCGCGCCGCGATGCGCTGACGCGGCTGGAAACGTTGTTGACCGCCAACGCGGCCGCGATCGAAGCGGCGATCTGCGCCGATTTCGGCAACCGCTCCGCGCACGAGACCCGCCTGCTGGAGCTGTTTCCCGCGCTCGCCGCGGTACGCGATGCTCGCAGTCACGTGAAGTCATGGATGAAGTCGAAGCGTTTCTGGGCCTCGACATGGTTCCTGCCGGCACGCAACGAGATTCGCCCGCAGCCGCTGGGGGTGGTCGGCATCATCGTGCCGTGGAACTACCCGGTCCTGCTGGCGGTCGCGCCGCTGGCCGGCGCGCTGGCGGCCGGCAACCGGGTGCTGATCAAGATGAGCGAACTCACGCCGAAGACCAGTGACCTGTTTGCCGGATTGATCGCCCGGCATTTTCCGCCCGAACAGGTCACGGTGATCAATGGCGGCGTTGACGTCGCGCGCGAATTTGCCGGCCTGCCCTTCGATCACCTGCTGTTCACCGGTTCGACTTCCGTCGGCAAACAGGTGATGCGCGCCGCGGCGGACAATCTGACGCCGGTCACCCTGGAGCTGGGCGGTAAATCGCCGGCGATCGTGGGGCCGGAATGCCGGATCGACGAGGCTGCCGAAAAGATCATGTTCGGCAAGTGCCTCAATGCCGGGCAAACCTGCATCGCGCCCGACTATGTCTTGCTGCCGCGCGCGCAGGAACAGTCGTTTGCGCTGGCCGCGCAGCGCGCGGTCGCGGCACTGTACCCGACGCTGGCGCGCAATGCCGACTACACCAGCATTGTCAACGCCCGCCATCTTGAACGGCTGAACGGCTACCTCGACGATGCCGCCGAACGCGGCGCATCGGTATTGCCGATTTCACCGGCCGGCGAATCGCTCGACGGTACCGGCAAGATGGCGCCGACGCTGGTGGCCAACGTCAACAGCGACATGCGCGTGATGCAGGACGAGATTTTCGGCCCGATCCTGCCGCTGGTGCCGTATGACAACCTCGATGAAGCGATCCGCTACGTCAATGCCCGTCCCCGGCCGCTGGCGCTCTATTACTTTGGCAATTTCGACGACCATATCCAGCACGTGCTCAACCAGACCATCGCGGGCGGCGTGACCGTCAACGACACCATTCTGCACATCTCGCAGGAAGGGCTGCCATTCGGCGGCGTCGGCCCGTCGGGAATGGGCGCCTATCACGGCAAGCAGGGCTTTGCGACGTTTTCCAAAATGAAACCGATTTTTCACCAGTCACCGGTGAACGGACTCGGATTGTTCAAACCGCCCTTCGGAAAACGCTTCGACGCCCTGATCAAGCTGCTGCTGCGCTGATCCGTCCATGCGTTCCATCAATCGGCGTACGTTTCTGAAAGTGGGACTGGCCGGTGCTTGCGCACTGGCATTGGCCCACAGCCTGGATCGGCGCGTGTTCGCGGCAGTCGAGCGGCCCGGTTCGCTGGACCTGAAGAAACTGGCCAACAAGGACGCGGCGTGCATTGCCGCACTGGCGCCGGCCGTGCTCAAGGGCGCATTGCCCGATGACCTGGTCGCCCGGCAAATCGCGATCAATGAGGTGGTGGAGGCCTTCGATCGCACGGTTGCCGGCCTGTCGCCGGCGGTCCAGAAGGAAATCGAGCAACTCCTCAGCCTGCTCACATTCAGCCCAACCCGGCGCCTCATTGCCGGCGTCAGCATGCCCTGGCACGAGGCCAGCGAAGCCGACGTCACGGGTTTCCTGAACACCTGGCGGCAGAGCCGGTTTGCCCTTTTGCAGCAAGGCTACCAGGCGCTGGCGCGGGTCATGATCGCGTGCTGGTACGGCAATCCGCTTTCCTGGGGAAAGATTCTCTATGGCGGACCGCCTTACGCGAAGGAACTCGGCCTGCAATGAGCGCATCGATCATCGCCGATCCGATCCGGCTGGCGCTTGCGGATAACGCCCGCGCCTGGAAGGTGCTCGATGGCACCCGCCTCACCGGCGACCTCACCCTCGAGTGCGATGTGGTCATCGTCGGCTCCGGCGCGGGCGGCGGCACCGCGGCCGAAGCATTCACGCTGGCGGGCCTCAAGGTGGTCATGATCGAAGAAGGCCCGTTCAAAAGCTCGGCCGATTTCCGCATGCGTGAACGCGACGCCTATCCCCAGCTTTACCAGGAATCGGCCGGCCGCCAGACCCGCGACAAAGGTATCACCATCCTGCAGGGCCGCGCTGTCGGCGGTTCCACTACCGTCAACTGGACGTCCAGTTTCCGCACCCCGCCCGCCACCCTCCAGCACTGGGAAAAACACTGGGGCCTTGATGACTACACCGTCGCATTGATGGCCCCATGGTTTGAGAAGATGGAAGCGCGCCTGTCAATTGCGCCCTGGCCCGTGGCGCCGAATGAGAACAACGACATCCTGCGGCGCGGTTGCGAAAAACTCGGCATTCCCGCCGCCGCCATTCGCCGCAACGTCAAGGGCTGCTGGAACCTGGGCTATTGCGGCATGGGTTGTCCGACCAACGCCAAGCAGTCGATGCTGGTGACGACGATCCCGGATTCGCTCGACCGCGGCCTGTCGCTCATCCATTCGGCGCGGGTCGAAAAACTGGCGCAGCGCTTCGGCCGTATCACCAGCCTGGTGGCGAGCGGCATGGCGCCGGACCCGGTCGGGGTGAACACCGCGCCCGGTCCATGGAAAATTCGCGTCCGCGCCCGGCACTACATTCTCGCCGGCGGCGCGATCAATAATCCGGCGCTGATGCTGCGCTCGCGCCTGCCCAATCCGCACGGCACACTCGGCAAGCGCACGTTCCTGCACCCGTCGCCGGTCAGTGCCGCCATCATGGAGCACAAAGTCGAGGCCTATTCGGGCGCCCCGCAAAGCATCTACTCGGATCACTTCCTCGATAGCCTGCCCCACGATGGGCCGATGGGATTCAAGCTGGAAGCACCACCGATTCACCCGATCCTGGCCGGCATCACCCTGCCCGGCTTCGGCGATGAGCACGCGAGCTGGATGAAGCGCCTGCCGCACCTGCATGTCGGCATCGCGCTCATGCGCGACGGCTTTCATCCGCAAAGCACCGGCGGGCAGGTATCGATCCGCGGGGACGGCAGCGCGTTGCTCGACTACGCCGTCAGCCGCTACGTCTGGGAAGGTATTCGCCATTCGCTTGCGATCATGGCGGAAATCCAGTTTGCGGCCGGCGCGAATATCGTCATGCCGCTGCACGAGGACGCACGGCCGTATCGCAGCTGGGGCGATGCCCGGCGCGCCATCGAAATGTTGCCGATGGCGACGCTGCGCACCCGTCTGGCCAGCGCGCACGTGATGGGCGGCTGCGCGATGGGCGGCGACCCGCGCGCGTCGGTCACCCGCGGTGACGGGCGCCACCACCAGCTGGAGAATCTCTGGGTATTCGATGGTTCCGTGTTCCCGACCTCTATCGGCGCCAATCCCCAGCTGTCGATCTACGCGATGGTGGCGCGCAACGCCAGCCGTCTCGCCGACCTGATCCGCCAGCCTGAGGCGCGGTTTGCGTGATAATAGGCGTTCTTTTTCCTTTCCAAACGCAAACATGGCCCTCGACAAGCAAGAACAATCCTCGCCGACGTCACCCCCTGCGGCATCAGCGGCGCCCATTCCGGCGGACCGCATCGTCACCAGCAAACACAAGATTCGCATAAACGGCGAGACCATTACCTACACGGTGAATTGCGGGACTGTGGTATTGAAGGAAGATGGCGAAAAGGACGGCAATCGCGAGGCGGACAAGGCGCGCGCGACCGTGTTCTTCATTGCCTATACGCGCGATGGCGTCAAGGATCCGGGCAAGCGGCCGCTGACCTTTTCCTTCAACGGCGGCCCGGGCTCTTCAAGTGTCTGGCTGCATCTGGGGGTGCTCGGGCCGAAACGGGTCAAGCTGGACAACGAGGGCAATGCGCCGCCGCCGCCCTATCAGCTGGTGGACAACGAGTATTCGCTGCTGACCGAAACCGACCTCGTTTTCATCGACCCGGTCGGCACCGGCTACAGCCGCATGCTCGACGGCGAAAAGACCAAGGAATTCCACAGCTACCAGCGTGACCTGGAAAGCGTTGGCGAATTCATCCGCCTGTACACCTCGCGCAACGAGCGCTGGGCCTCGCCCAAGTTCATCGCCGGCGAATCCTACGGCACCACCCGCGCGGCCGGCCTGTCATCGCTGCTGCAGGAAAAATACGGCATGTACCTGAACGGGCTGCTGCTGTTTTCGACGGCGCTGGATTTCAGCACCTTCCGCTTCATCAACGGCCACGACCTGGCGCACGTGCTGTTCCTGCCCACCTACGCCGCGACCGCCTGGTTCCACAAGAAGCTCGACAAGCGCCTGCAGGCCAAGCCGCTGCGCGCGCTGCTCGATGAAGTCGAGGCGTTTGCAGAAGGCGAGTACAACGCCGCCCTGTTCCAGGGTGACAAACTCACGCCGGCGCAGCACAGCGCGATCATCGCCAGGCTCTCGCAATACACCGGCCTCACCAAGGAATACGTCGCCGCGACCAACCTGCGCATCCAGATTCACCGCTTCTGCAAGGAACTGTGCCGCGACGAGCATCGCACGGTGGGCCGCCTCGACAGCCGCTTCAAGGGCATCGACCGCGATGCCGCCGGTGAGAATTTCGAATTCGATCCCGCGCATACCAATCTCGATGGCGCCTACGCGGCCTGCATCAACGATTACCTGCGCCGCGACCTCAAATACGCGAGCGACACGCCCTACACCATGATCTCAAAGCTCTACATGAGCTGGGACTACGGCTCTAAAGACCAGCACCTCAACGTCGCCGAAAGCCTGCGCAAGGCGATCTGCAGTAACCCGCACATGAAAGTGTATGTGGCGTCAGGATATTACGATCTCGCCACGCCACACTTCGCCAGCGATTACGTGCTCAATCACATGGCGCTCGACAAGAGCCTCAGCGGCAACATCAGCAAGCATTACTACGAAGCCGGGCACATGATGTACGTGCATATCCCATCGCTGAAAGCGCAGGCGAAGCATTTGCGGGAATTCATGAAAAAGGCGAGCTGACAGCCTGCGACACCGCGGTAAACTCAAGCACTGGCGCGCATGCTGGCGGCAAAATGCCCGAAAAGGCGCGCCAATGCTGGTGTTTGCTGAATCGGTCTCGAATCCGCACGTACCGGTCATCCCCGCGATCGCAGGAATAACCGGTTCCAAGGAAGTTCCCAAAAGCTGTGCTTACGGCGACTTGTTCAACCACGCCACCAGCACGCCCAGCAACAGCATGCACACGCTGTCGAATACGATCTGCTGCGCCACCAGGTCCGATGGCAGGCGCTGCACGGCGAAGTAGATCAGGTACATCGGAATCGTCGACACCACGGCGATGGCCGCGCCGAATCGCAACCCTTGCGAAACGACACCCTTGCCGGACTCATGACCCATCCGGTAAATCCAGGTGAGGCCAATACCGATCAACAGATGCGCGAACAGCATGTAGCCAAAGTAGCCCTGCGCATCGGACTCAGGACGAAATATGGCCGACAGCCGCAGGTAATCCGCCTGGAGCAATAGCCCGTGGACCAGAAAGCCGAACAGCAAGGCCGCGACGGCCATGACCAGGGACGAAATGACGAATTTCTTGTTCATATTCTCCTCCTCCGTTTGGATGGTGGGGAGAGTCTAATCCGCTGCGCGCCGCCAGACAACGCCGCACGACAACGCTGCCTATTTGCCGCTGCCCACTCCCGCCTGGTTACCCCACAATTCCGTGAGACGCGCATCCCTTCCGCAACCGCTCCGGTAGTACTTGTAGCGCAGCGGATTCTTGAGGTAGTAGTCCTGGTGATAGTCCTCGGCCGCATAGAACTGCGTGGCCGCGGTGATTTCGGTGACGATGGCGTCCTTGAACGGCTTGTTCTTGTCCAGCGCTGCCTTGGAGGATTCGGCCGCGGCTTTCTGGGCGTCGTCGAGATAGAAAATGCCGCTGCGGTACTGGGTGCCGTGGTCGCAGAATTGTGCGTTGCGGGTGGTCGGATCGACGTTGTGCCAGAACACGTCCAGCAGCCGTTGGTAGGAAACCCGGGACGGGTCATACACGATCTCGACCGCTTCGGTGTGGCCGGTCCAGCCGGCCGAGACCTCCTTGTAGGTCGGATCCTTCTTGCTGCCGCCGGTATAGCCGGAGGCGGTGGAAATGACGCCGTCGAGTTTGTCAAACGGACCTTCCATGCACCAGAAGCAACCGCCGGCGAAGACGGCCCGGGCGGTCTTGCCGCCTGCCGGTGCCTTGTCGGCCTGCGCGGGCTTGGCATGGATCGTCGACACCTGGGCATAGACCGCCACACCGGCCAGGGCGATGGCGGCGGTCAGCCAAATCAAAACACGCGAAAAGTTACGGGTCACGGCAGATACTCCTATCGTCAATCCGGGTTGGTCGGACAAAGTGTGAGGGCCTTTCACAAGCCCTGTGAAATACGATCACGATGCATGATCAGTTTCATGCGTTATGCTCATTGTCGGACAATTTCCTTCCTTTCCCGTTCATGCGCACCTATCCCTATCGACTCGTCAACGTTTTTGCCGAAAGCATTTTCGGCGGCAATCCCCTCTGTGTGTTTGAAACCGGCGCCGGCCTCGGCAGCGAGGAAATGCAGGCACTGGCGTTGCAGTTCAATCTCTCCGAGACCACCTTCATCTTCCCCGGCGAAGGCGCCAGCGCGCAGGTGCGCATCTTCACGCCCACTTTCGAAATGGCGTTCGCCGGGCATCCCACATTGGGCACGTCCCATGTGGTACGGGATCTGTTCAAAACGTCAGACCAGATCTCCCTGAAGATGAAGGCGGGCGTCATTCCGGTCTCCGCCGCGGGCGACGTCTGGACACTGACCGCCAATGCACCGACCTACCGTGATCTCGCGCTGGGAAAGGCCGAGCTGGCCCAAATTCTGGGCCTCAATACGACGGACGTGCTCGATGGCGCCCGCTGGGTCAATACCGGCACCGAGCAACTCATCGTCCCGCTCGCCAGCGCCGACGCCGTGCAACGCGCGCTGCCGGTTGCCGACCGGCTGGCGACCCTTGCCAGCGATATCGGCCGGTCGATGGCTTATGTCTTTGCGCACAACGGCGAAGGCAAATTGCTGTCGCGTTTCTTCTTCTGCAAGCACGGGAGCGTTGTGGAAGACCCGGGCACCGGTTCGGCCACGGCCAATCTTGGCGGCTGGTTGCTGGGACAGAACCCGCGTTTGCCGGTGGATTTCGCGATCGACCAGGGAATTGCCGTCAATCGCGCCTGCCGTTTGGGGCTGAAAGTCGATGCGCAAAAACGGATTCTGGTCAGTGGCCGCGTCATCGAAATTGGCCGGGGAATCGTGACACTGCCCTAGCCTGCATTAATCATAAAATACTTCAATAAACAGTTGTAATTAATTGATTATTATATTTTAGTTGTTCTCATTTAGGAGTGGCCAGGATGCTTTCCCAATCCGAACGGGCCGAACGTTTCCGGGCCCTGCACCAAGCCGCGCATGCTTTTGTCATTCCCAATCCCTGGGACGGAGGTTCCGCGCGCGTGTTGGCCGGCCTCGGTTTCCAGGCATTGGCGACCTCCAGTGGCGCCTCGGCCGGCGTGCTGGGCCGTCGCGATGGCAACGTCACCCGCGAGGAGGCCCTGGCGCAGATTCGTGCCATCGTTGCCGCCACCGACCTGCCTTTGTCAGCAGACCTGGAGAAGGGTTTTGGCGATGCGCCCGAGGATGTCGCGGAGACCATTCGCCTGGGCGCGGCGGCAGGCCTGGTGGGCGGCTCGATCGAGGATGCGACCGGGCGGGCGGACCGACCGCTCTACGATATCGTCGAGGCCACCGAACGCATCGCCGCAGCCGTGGCGGCCGCGCGCAGCCTGCCATTTGCGTTCACGTTGACGGCGCGTGCCGAAAACTACCTGCGCGGCAATCCTGATCTTGACGACACCATCCGGCGCCTGCAGGCCTACGAGGCGGCCGGTGCCGATGTGTTATTCGCGCCTGCCCTGCCCGACCTGGCATCGGTGCGCGAAGTTTGTGCGGCGCTAACCAGGCCGGTCAATTTCATGGTGGGCATCAAGGGAAAATCGTTCAGCGTCGCCGAATTGGAAGCCGTTGGCGTGAAGCGCATCAGCCTGGCCAGTTCGCTGTTTCGTGCCGCGATGACGGGGCTGGCAGATGCCGCAACCGAGATCAAGGAAACGGGCACATTCACTTACCTGGACGATTTGTTGCCCTCCGCCACGTTGAACAACTTCATGCAGGGTTGAACTTTCAGAAAGTGTCTTAGCGGCGCAAATTCGCGTGATGGAAGGCCAGATGATCGGCCATGAAACTGGCGACGAAGTAGTATCCGTGGTCATAGCCTTCGTGACGCCGTAACGTCAGCGGCTGTCCGGCGGCCGCACAAGCCGCCTCGAACGCTTCGGGTTGTAACTGCCCTTCCAGCAAGAATTTGTCGCTGCCACCCTGGTCGACCAGGATGCCGGCCGGGAACGGCTGCTTGCACTGCCACATCAATTCGCTGGCATCGTGGTCTTTCCACTGCCCATGGTCTACACCCAGATAGTTGCCGAACGCCTTCTCGCCCCAGGGACAACGCGTCGGCGCCGAAATCGGCGCGAACGCCGACACCGAGCGATAGATATCCGGGTGCCGCAACGCGAGGGTCAGCGCGCCATGTCCGCCCATCGAGTGGCCGAAGATGCCGATGCGTGACGCGTCCGCCGGAAAGCGGGCGATGATGAGTTCGCGCAACTCTTCGGTAACCCAGGTCTCCATGCGGAAGTGCCGGTTCCACGGGGCCTCCGTCGCATCAAGGTAGAAACTGGCACCCTCACCGACGTCCCAATCCTTGGCCGCACCGTCGATGCCGGTATTGCGCGGGCTGGTATCGCAACTCACCAGCATGAGCCCATAGTCCGCAGCCAGCCGCTGGGCGCCGGCTTTCATGGCGAAGGTCTCCTCCGTGGCGGTGAGCCCGGCGAGGAAGAACAGCACGGGCACAGCCCCCTGCTTGATTTGCGGCGGCTGGTAAACCGTAAAGCGCATGGTTGTACCGGTGGCGCCTGACTCGTGCGCGTAGAAACCCTGCTTGCCGCCAAACGACCGATGCTCGCTAATGACCTCCATTAGTACAACACCACCGAGCGGATCGATTCGCCCTTCTTCATCAGGTCGAATCCCTCGTTGATTCTTTCCAGCGGCAGCGTATGGGTGATGAGGTCGTCGATATTGATCTTGCCTTCCATGTACCAGTCGACGATTTTGGGCACATCGGTCCGTCCGCGCGCACCGCCGAATGCCGACCCTTCCCATTTGCGGCCCGTTACCAGCTGGAAAGGGCGTGTGGAAATCTCCGCACCCGCCTCCGCCACGCCGATGATGATCGAGCGTCCCCAGCCCTTGTGACAGCACTCCAGCGCCTGGCGCATGGTCTTGGTATTGCCGATGCATTCGAAGCTGTAGTCGGCGCCGCCGTCCGTCATCTGCACGATGGCATCCACCACGTTTTCAACGTTTTTCGGATTGATGAAATGCGTCATGCCGAACTTTCGCGCCAGCGTCTCCCGCGCCGGATTCAGGTCCACGCCGATGATCTTGTCGGCGCCGACCATCTTTGCACCCTGGATCACATTGAGGCCGATCCCGCCCAGGCCGAATACCACCACGTTGGCGCCCGCCTCGACCTTGGCCGTGAAGATCACCGCGCCGATGCCGGTGGTGACACCGCAGCCGATATAGCAGACTTTGTCGAACGGCGCGTCTTCCCGAATCTTTGCCAGCGCAATTTCCGGCACGACCGTGTAATTGGAAAAGGTGGAGGTGCCCATGTAATGCAGGACCGGCTGGCCACCGATCGAAAAACGGCTGGTGGCATCGGGCATGAGGCCCTTGCCCTGCGTGGCGCGGATCGACTGGCAGAGGTTGGTCTTGCGTGACAGGCAGAACTTGCACTGGCGACATTCGGGAGTGTAAAGAGGAATCACGTGGTCCCCCTTCTTGAGCGACTGGACAACCGCGCCCACATCTACCACCACGCCCGCCCCTTCGTGGCCGAGGATGGCCGGAAACAATCCTTCGGGGTCGGCGCCCGACAAGGTGTAATAGTCGGTGTGGCAAATGCCGGTTGCCTTGATTTCCACCAGCACTTCGCCGGCCTGCGGTCCCTGCAGGTCAACTTCTTCAATAGTCAGCGGGGCTCCGGCTTTCCAGGCGACAGCGGCTTTGGTTTTCATGTGGGATCCTTGTTATGTCAGGGATCGAATAACGATATCGCGCGCAACCTGGAACATGGACCTACTCGCCGATCACGTCCGCGCCTTTGGGCGGCGTGAACACGTATTCCTTTGCATCGATCTTCGGGTTGCGTTCAAACCGGGTAAATGTGATCCGCGTGCGGTTGCCGAACGCGTCATTCAGTTCCATCGCCGCCAACAGCCCCTTGCTGAACCCCATGCGGATTTTTTCGATGCCCGCATCCTTCTGGCGCGGCAATGCATCCAGCCAGTCGATGCCGTCGGCCTCACCGGACGCCACCAGCGTAAAGGCCTTGTCGATATCGCCCTTGCCCGAGAGCAATGCCGCCGGGGTACTTGAAAAAGCCTGTTCCAGCTTGCGTACGGTCACCTGATTAAGGTCCTGGTCGAAGAACGACACTTTTTGTCCGTCGCCAACGATCAGTTGTGCGGGCTTTTCATAGACCCAGCGAAACTTGCCGGGCCGGGTGAATGCCAGCGTACCACCGGTTTTCCGGGTCTGTTTGCCGGCGGCGTCGTACACCGATTGGGTGAATTGGGCACGGCCGGACTGGACCGTCGACACGAAGGCCTGAAAATCGGCAATCGCATTGGCCTGTGCCGGACCCGCCAGCCACAGGAAAATCGTTCCCAGACACGACGCCGCGAAATGCCGCATCACGACTCCGCCCGATTCGGCGCGAGTATTTCGCGATTGCCGTTGGATTGCATCGACGATACCAGCCCCGCCTTTTCCATGTCCTCGAGCAGCCGCGCCGCACGGTTATAGCCGATGCGCAAATGCCGCTGCACGAGCGAAATCGATGCGCGTTTGTTCTGCAGCACCACTTGCACCGCCTGGTCGTAGAGCGGATCGGATTCGCCGCCGCCCTGGCCATTCGCGCCTTCGGCCAGCATGTCCATCGATTCTTCCGGCGAATCGAGGATGCCCTCGATGTATTGCGGCGAGCCCTGGCGCTTC
>JBDTSU010000019.1:0-21448 GCA_039930965.1 Betaproteobacteria bacterium | reverse complement strand
TATCCAGAAATTGATGCTGTATGGGACGCCGAGTACCTTGTCGGACAGCACGGTAGCCAATGCCAGTGCGCCGCCGCTGCCAATTAGCCCGGACAAAAGCCCAATTGCGAGGAATTCCGACAGCTGCACGACCATCATTTGGCGCCGGCTGGCGCCCAGCGTTCTCATCACGGCGGCATCGAACACACGTTCATCCTGGGTCGTGGCGATTGCGGCATAGAGCACGACAAGGCCTGCCGCCAACGCAAACAGGAACACGAAAGACACGGCATCCGCCACTTGATTGGTGATGGTACGGACCTGATTCATGATTGCCGTCAGATCGATTACCGACAGATTCGGGAATTTGCGAATCAGACCGCTAACGATTGCCTCATTGCCCGGTTTCAAGTGAAAACTTGTGATGTAACTGGCCGGATAGCCGTCCAGCACGCCGGGACTCGCCAGCACGAAAAAATTTGCCTTGAAGGAGTCCCATTCGACCTTGCGCAAGCTGGTGACGGGCGCACTAAACGGTGACCCGGCAATATCGAAAGTCAAAGTATCACCGAGCTTGATTTCCAATGTCTTCGCGATGCCCTCCTCCACGGAAAACTGTTTGACGCTGGTGTCGGCCGCCCAAAAGCTTCCCGCGATTACGCGATTGTCGGGCTGCAAGGTGGATGCCCAGGAAAGATTGAACTCCCTATCAATTGACCGCTTTGCGCGTTCATCCTTGAATGCCGACGGAACGATTGCCTTTTCATTCACCGCCGACAACCGCCCTTTCACCATGGGATACAAATCAGGCATCGCCATGCTGAGTTCGGCGAAATAGGCTTTCACCCCGGCGAGTTGATCGCTTTGAATGTTTATGACGAATCGATTGGGCATATCTTCTTTGAGCGTGCCCTGCCACCGCGTAATCATGTCAGTTCGCACCAGCGTCAGCATGAGCATGGCCATGATGCCGAGTCCGAGCGCCATGATTTGCACCAGACTGCCGCCTGAACGGCGTTTCATGTTGGCGATCCCGTAACGCCATGAGCCACTAGTGGCGCCGCGCAACTTTGCCGCGAATTGAATCAGCAACCAACCTGCGATCGCGGCCAGCGCCAATACCGCCACGAAACCGCCTACGGCTATCGCACCAAGTTTGACGTCGCCGGCCCTCCAGACGATCAGGCTCGCCAGCGTTGCGAATCCCAGCAAATACGCAAATGCCGCGCTTGTCTCGAAGGGGTCCATATCCCGGCGCAGTACGCGAAGCGTGGAAACCTTGCGCAGTGCCAGCAGCGGGGGCAAGGTAAAACCGAGTAACAAAACGAGGCCGATGGCCGCGCCCTGAATGGCCGGCTTGATTGTTGGCAAAGGCAACGTAACGGTGAGAAAGCGCGTGAGCATCCCTGCCAGCACACTCTGGGCACCAAACCCCGCCAGGAGCCCCAATGAACAGGCGACCGTCGCCATCAGCAGAAACTGCCAGAGATTGAGCATGAATATGTCAGCCTGGGTGGCGCCGAGACAGCGCATCATTGCAGCGCCATCCATTTGACGATAGGAAAAGCGCCTGGCCGCGAGCGCCACGGCCACTGACGCCAGTACGACTGAGAGCAATGCCGCCAACCCGAGAAAGCGCCGCGCCCGGTCGAGCGCCAGGCGCACTTCCGAGCGTGAGTCACGCACGCTTTCCAGGCGTTCACCGCGTTCAAGCTTGTCGGCAAAAGCCGCGCGAAATTCATCAATCAAATGGGTTTCGCCGGCGACCAGAAATCGATAGGTGGCACGGCTGCCTATCTGCAATAACCGGGTGGCAGCCAGATCCTGCATGTTGAACAATACCCGCGGCGCAATCCCGAAGTAGTCCAACACACTGTCGGGCTCTTTGGTGAGCACTGCGGCAATCCTCAGTGTGGTGGCGCCGATCTTGAGCGTATCTCCGACCATCGTATTGGTACGGGTTAGCAGCACTTCCGGAACCCAAACCGTTCCCGGAGCTGGAATGTCATTTGTTTCCACACCGGGAACGCCCGGTTTGTCCGCAATTCGAAACTTTCCCCGTAACGGAAATCCCGCCGTAATGGCTTTGAGTTCGGCCAGGTTAACGCCCTGCCCTTTATTGGCACTCCCGGCAACCATGCTGGGAAACGTCGTCGATTCCGCAGTCGCGAGCCCGATTCGCGCGGCGGCCTCGCGAAAGCGCGCGGACACCGGCTTGTCGGTAATCACCACGGCATCGGCCGCGATGAGTTCATTGGCCTGGCGATTCAACGCTGATTCAACGCGGTCGGCAAAGAAGGACACAGTACTGACGCTCATCACGGCGATGAACAGCGCGACCAGCAGGACGCGAGCCTCACCCGACTTGCCGTTGCGCCGAAGCATGCGCAACGCGAGCGCAAAGGTCCTCATTACATCGCCATTTCTTGTCGATGTTCCTCGGTACTGACGACGCCCGCATCGATATTCAGCCGCCGGCCACATCGTGCGGCGAGGCTGAGATCATGGGTGACCAATATCAGCGTGGTGCCACGTTCGCGATTTAGCTCAAATAGCAAGTCAATCATCGCCCGGCCCGTTTTGGCGTCTAGATTGCCGGTTGGCTCATCGGCAAACAGGAGTCTCGGCTCAGTGACAAAGGCGCGGGCGATTGCGACACGCTGCTGCTCTCCACCCGAAAGTTGCTTCGGATAGTGTTTAAGGCGTGCCGCAAGGCCAACCCGCCCGAGTATGGCGCGCGCCTGCATTTCCGCGTCTGTCGCCCCCGTCAATTCCAGCGGCAACATCACATTCTCCAGCGCCGACAGCGATGGAAGCAGCTGGAATGACTGAAAAACAAATCCCACCAGACGTCCGCGCAATTTGGCGCGTCCATCTTCATCCAGTGCGAACAGATCCTCGTTGCCGATAAAAACTTTGCCTTGACTGGGCGTGTCCAACCCTGCCATTAAGCCAAGCAGTGTCGACTTTCCGGAACCCGAGGCACCCACCACGGCGACTGCTTCACCGGCGTTGACGCTAAAATTCGCGTTGTTGACGATAATCAGTTCACCATCAGTGGTCGTGACGCGTTTACTAAGGCCTGCGACACGGATCATGGTCGCGGCGGCGAGCGGGCGTTTTGTCGAATCTGGCATGAAATAAAGTGATTTCTGCAAGGAAAGTAAATGTGTGGGACGCGATAGGAATTTTGTCAGTTTGCCCCGGACTATGCTGGGATAATCTGATGAATGGCGGAATTCGGGGAATCAGGTGAGATTGTCGCGGCAAAGTATGCAGTTTGGAACGGAAACGAGATTTGCAAGGATCCGCCACGTGACGGGGAATCGGTTCATGATGGGCGCAGTTCTGACCACGATATGCCTCATTGCGTTCAACGCAAAGGCCGCGTTTGCCTCTTCAGAACGAATCATGGTCTACGGCGACAGCTTGTCAGCGGCCTACGGAATCGATCAGAGGGATGGGTGGGTAAGCCTGTTGCAGGCCAAAATGCACGCCGAGGGCGTGACTGTCATCAATTCCAGCATTAGCGGTGAGACTACCGCCGGCGGATCAAATCGCCTCATGACGGACCTGGCGAAAATAAAACCCACGATAGTGGTGCTTGCGTTGGGTGCCAACGATGGTCTGCGCGGATTACCAACTGCCGAGACACGCAAGAACCTACAGTCTATGATCGTCAAAATCCAGGCGGCACGCGCCAAAGTTGTGCTGATCGCGATCCAGATTCCGCCCAATTACGGCATCGAATACTCGCGGCAGTTTCGCGAGCTCTACTTTGATCTCGCACGAAGCAACCGCCTGCCGCCTCCGCCGTTTCTCCTCGAGGGGATCGCGGAAAGACTTGAGCTATTTCAGGCCGACCGTCTGCACCCCAAGGCGGAGGCGCAGAGTGCGATTCTGGACAATGTGTTGCCAGCGATACGCAAAGCGCTGAACAAACCAGTGTCTGCCGCAAATAGCACGCCCAAATCGTGAATGCGCAGATAAAACAGTTCACGGCGCCCGTCAGGACGGGGATGCAATCTCTGCCGCTGTCTTTTGACGGCCTTTGCGTGTTCGACACCATTGTCGACGTGCGAAGCCCCGGAGAGTTTTTCGAAGATCGCCTGCCCGGCGCAGTCAATTTTCCCGTTCTGACTGATGAAGAACGGGTGCGCATCGGCACGCTCTACAAACAGACTTCGGCATTTGAAGCCAAGAAGATCGGCGCAGCCCTTGTCGCCCGAAACATTGCCTCACACATTGAATACGCGTTCCTCCACAAGCCAAAAGGATGGAGACCGTTGATCTATTGCTGGCGCGGCGGAACGCGGTCCGGCGCGATGGCCCACATCCTCCGAAGTATCGGCTGGCCGGCCATGCAGCTCGAAGGTGGATACAAAGCCTGGCGTGGGCAGGTAATTCGCGACCTCGAAACCATGCCGGCGAGGTACTCGTACCAGGTCATTTGTGGGCGAACCGGATCCGGAAAGAGCCGCTTGCTTGAAGCGCTTGCGGCCAATGGCCAGCAGGTGCTTGATCTGGAGAAACTGGCCGCGCACAAGGGCTCGGTACTGGGTGATTTGCCCGACGAGCCCCAACCAGGGCAGAAGTTGTTTGAAAGCCGCGTCTGGGTCGCGCTTTCAGGTTTTGATGCGTCGAGGCCGGTTTATGTCGAAGCGGAAAGCAGGAAAGTGGGCAGTTTGAGAGTCCCGGAAGCGCTGATGCAACGCATGCGCGGCAGCCCTTGCTATGACGTGCTCACGCCGGAGTCCCTGCGGGTGGAGTTGCTTCGCCAGGAGTACACGCACTTGATTGAAAATCCGGATCGCTTGTTCGCAAAGCTTGATTGCCTCAAAGCGCTCCACTCGGCCGATCGAATTGAAAAATGGAAGTCACTGGCGCAAAACGCCAACTGGGACCAGTTTGTGGCCGATATGCTGCGGTATCACTATGATCCCGCCTATGGACGTTCGATGTTCAAGAACTACCTTCACGCCGAAAGTGCGATTCCTTTGCATGTCGAAAACATCTCGCCGAACAGCTTTCTCAATGTGGCGCGAGCACTGCCAAACTGATATGTGTAAACTTTCCAAATAACAGTCGCCATTCTCATGTTTATCCATTAAACTCTTTGAAAATCAGCATATAACAGCTGAAACCTAACCGACTTTCTAACATCGTAATCGACACCCCCCGACAAGGAAAACAAGAAGAACATGCATAACCGCCCGACCAAGATCGGCAAATACGATATCAGCGGCGAATTGGGACGCGGTGCGACAGCGGTGGTCTATCTTGGCGAAGACAAGTTCAACGAACGCAAAGTTGCCATCAAAGTCGCCATGGGTGATGAAGGGATGGGACCCGATGAAGCGCGGCGCTTTGAGAAGCTGTTTCTGAATGAAGCGGCGATGGTTGGCAAGCTTTCCCACCCCAACATCGTCGGTGTATTCGATGCGGTCGTTGAAGGCGATTTGCGCTACATCGTCATGGAATTTGTCGGCGGCGGCAGCCTGAAGAAATTTTGCACCGAAACCAATCTGTTGCCGGTAAGACAGGCAGTGCTGATCGTCTTTAAGGCATGCCGGGCCCTCGACTATGCATTCCAGAACGGTGTCATCCACCGGGATATCAAGGCTGCCAACATTCTGCTGTCGGACCGCGATGACATCAAGATTTCCGATTTTGGCACAGCGCAGATTTCCCATTCTACGCATACGCAGATTGATGGTTTCGTCGGGTCGCCTGCGTATATGGCACCCGAACAGATCAATGAAGAGCCGCCGTCGGTCCAGACTGATATCTATTCCCTTGGCGTGACCATGTACGAATTGCTTGCCGGGCGACTGCCCTTCCAGGCAACAAATTCCGTGGCGATGATCAACAAGATCCTCAATGAAGACCCTACACCGCTCAAGTCGATACGCCCCGACATTCCGGACAAATTGGTTGAAATTGTTGAAAAGGCGATGGCTCGCGACGCCTCCAAACGCTATCCCGCGTGGTACGCGATGGCGCGCGACCTGGCAGAGACCTTTCCACAACTCGAGAAATACTCCTTCGAAATCTCTTCTGCCGAGAAATTCAACGCGCTGCGCAAGCTGGATTTCTTTCGCGACTTCCGTGATTCCGAACTTTGGGAAGTGCTGAGGGGCGCCATCTGGGAAAATCATTCCCGGGAACAAAGCCTGCTTCTGGAAGGCGATATCGGGCACGCGTTTTTCATCATCGTGTCGGGGCAGGTGAAAGTCATCAAGGACGGCAAGCTGCTAAACGTTTTGAAGGACGGCGACTGCTTCGGTGAGATGGCGTACCTGTCGGGCGACAAGGCGCGCCGGACGGCTTCCATCATTTCTGTCTCGGAAGTGCAATTGCTTAAAATTCAGGATGTACAGCTTGAGCAGCTTTCCGATGCCTGCCAGCTGCGCTTCAATCGGCAGTTCCTGAAAACGCTCATCGAACGGCTGGCATGGACCAGCAATGTCCTGGCCCAGGTCAAGAAGTAACGGCTTCAGCCGCCGCGCGAGCCAGGATTACCACTGCTCCCCTATTACACAACTTTTCACAATAATCACTCACGGCCCTTGTCAGCCGTGAAATAATTCTGTTTGACTCCCGTGCGCGTGACTATGACGCAATGGGCTACTGGAGCTTTGCAATGGCGCATGCCTCCAGTCGAGCGGTTCAACTTGCTGATGGGATACCGAGAATGATGCAAATTTCCAAGGGATTGTCTGTCAAGGCGTCACTCGCCATTTTCAGTGGCATTGTGGCGGTCATCTTCATCATCGTCGGCGTGATTGCCTATAGTTCGGCCGGATCCTTTCGGGGAATAGTTGAAAAATCCACCAGCAATGCCGTGCTTCAGCAACATACCGGCGACATCGGCAAAATGCACGACTCCATTCGCGGCAATATCGTCACCTATATCCTCGCCTTTGAGCGCGGTGAAAGCGACTGGCTGGATCGCACCGAGAAAAAGTACGCGGTGGACAAGAAGTTGCTGCTCAGCGCGCTTGCCGCCGCGGACGCCACCCAGGCAACTCCGGAAGTGCGCGCGGCGATTAGCGCCACAAAACCCGTACTGGAGGCATACGTACGCGATGCAGACAAGCGAATCGTCGATGCAAAGAGCAACTTGATCGGCGTGATCGCCGAGATTCCCGAGTTCGAAAAATCTTTCAACCGCGCCGGCGACGTACTGCAGAAACTGTCCGAGACGGTACAAAAGGAAAACGCCCAGTTCCAGCAGCAGAGCCAGACCATGGCAGCCAGTGCCGCGGTCATGGTGGCGATGGCGGTGCTGATCGGGCTCATCGCCGTTGGCGCCGTTTCGTGGTGGACACATCGGATCATTTCCAGCCCGATCGACCAGGTATTGCGTGCCACGGAAGACCTGCGGACCGGTGAAGGTGACCTCACCCGCAAATTGCCGGTGATGCCAGGCGAATTCGGGCAGCTGTCGCGATCCATGAATGGCTTTGTCGGCCAGTTGCACGACTTGATCGCGCAGGTGGCGATAAACGCCGGGGAAATCGCCAATGCCGCGCGGCAAATCAGCGCCGGCAATACCGACCTGTCGGCTCGCACGGAAGAGCAAGCCTCGACACTGGAAGAGACGGCATCGAGCATGGAGGAATTCACCTCAACGATCAGGCAGAATGCCGACAACACCAAGCTCGCCAACGGCCTCGCGCTGTCCGCCTCCGATGCGGCCCGCAAAGGCGGCAGCGTCGCCGTCAAGGCAGTGGAAAAGATGGCCGCCATCAGTTCCAGCTCGCGCAAGATCGGTGAGATCATCAGTGTCATTGACAGCATCGCGTTCCAGACCAACATCCTTGCACTGAACGCGGCCGTCGAGGCGGCCCGGGCGGGCGAACAGGGGCGCGGCTTTGCGGTGGTTGCCGGCGAAGTGCGCGCGCTTGCGCAACGCAGTGCCGCGGCCGCCAAGGAAATCAAGGAACTGATCAGCAATTCGGTCGACCAGGTAAGCGAGGGAACCAAACTTGTCAATGAAGCCGGAACGTCGATGCAAAACATTGTTGTCGGCATCCAGCAGGTGACAGAGATCATCAACGAAATTTCGGTGGCCTCGCATGAGCAGGCGACAGGCATCGAGCAGGTCAATCGCGCCATCGTGCAGATGGAGGACGTCACCCAGCAGAATGCTGCACTGGTCGAGGAGGCCGCCGCGGCCGCCGAGTCGATGCGCGAGCAGGCGGAGGTCCTCTCCGAACTGGTGTCGCGCTTCAAGCTGGACGATGCCAAGTTGCGCGAGGATCAAACGCGCGCGCGTCGCACGGCCGCCCTGGCCGAAAGCGGTCCTGCAAAAGGACCGGCAGCAAACCACCGTTTGCCGACCGAGCCGCGCAACAAGGCGCCTGCACTGCCCAAGGATCTCGAAGGCGAGTGGGAAGAATTCTGAGCAACTTACAAGACCAGGCCATTCGACCATGACACGCCAATCGAGACATGTCGCCGAAACGCGCAAGCTGCGCGAATTCCTCACTTTCAATCTCGGCAACGAGGAGTACGCGATTGATATCCTCAAAGTCCAGGAAATTCGAGGCTACGAGGCCGTCACCAAGATCGCCAATACCCCCGCGTTCATAAAGGGGGTGATAAATCTTCGCGGGGTTATTGTTCCGATCGTCGACATGCGTATCAAGTTCGACTTGGGTGATCCCGTTTACAACGAGTTCACCGTCGCAATCATCCTGAATATCGGCAAGCGCGTGATCGGCATTGTTGTCGATTCGGTGTCGGATGTCGTCTCGCTGCCCGAAGATGAAATCCACCCCGCGCCGGAATTCGGCACTTTCGATACCCAGTTCCTGATGGGACTTGCCGCGGTCAATGAGCGCATGCTGATATTGATCGACATTGAACGGCTCATGACCAGCTCGGAAATGGCGCTGGTCGAGCAGACTGGCGAATAGGCATTCCATGACCCAGGGCAATGGACCATCCTACGCATCGCTGTTGGCACTGCATGAACTTGCCAGCCGCCTCTCATCCCAGGTCGATTCGGCGCACAGCGAAATTGGCGAAACCCGCGATATCCTCAAGGATGCCATCGACCGGCTGATGCCCGCATTCACGGCCATGCGTGCGCAGGACATTGCGCCGGTAATGAACCCTTCCAAACGCGAGGCATTTTCGGCCCTTCAGTTCCAGGATATCTCCGATCAGTTGCTGGCCCATGCCCAGGCCCGGCTGGCCCTGCTGCTGCGTGAAGTGAATCTGCTGGTGTCGGCACTTGAGCCCGGTGATTCGCAAAATGGCGCAACGGAGAGTCTCGCCCGGCTCGTCGAACAAGCCAACGACAACCTCGCTGACCTTGACGTAACGCTGCTGAAACCCGTTGGCAAGGCCCATCTGGGGACCGGCGATATGGAAATGTTCTAGCGCACGTCCACCTATACGCAGCAATTCCCTCAAACTACTCGAGCAATCATGAAGACTATCCTCACCGTCGATGATTCCCCCTCCATTCGCCAGATGCTGTCCTACGTGCTGACCAGCAATGGTTACAAAGTCATCGAGGCTGAAGATGGCGAGCAGGGATTGGAATTCGCCAAGGCCAACCAGGCGGATCTGGTTTTGACCGACCAGAACATGCCCAAGATGGACGGTATCGCCCTGATCAAGGCATTGCGCAGCCTGCCTAACTACAAGAAGGTGCCGATCATGATGCTCACTACCGAGTCGTCACAGGCATTGAAGCAGCAGGGCCGCGACGCGGGTGCAACCGGCTGGATGGTCAAGCCCTTTGATCCGGAGAAATTGCTGGAAATGCTCAAACGGGCGTTCGCGCAGACCGCGGCGTAGGCTCCTAGTACATGGCCCTTGACCTTTCCCGCTTCGCGAAGGCTTTCTTCGAGGAAGCGCAAGAACACATCAGCGCACTTGAGACGCTGCTGGTGGCGGTCAATCTGCGCGCACCGGATGCGGAAACGCTGAATGCGATCTTCCGGGCAGTCCATTCGATCAAGGGGGGCGCGGCGGCATTTGGCCATATGGCCCTGTCCGAATTTACCCACGACTTCGAGACCATTCTCGACCGCGTGCGCAAGGGCAAGATGTCGCTGACCAAGCCGATGGTCAACGTCTTCCTTAAGGCAGGCGATGTCATGCGGCAGCACCTTCTTGCGCTTGAACAGGAGACCCCCCAGGACCTGGCACCAATGCAGACTTTGCGGCAGACATTGCTCGAATTGTCCGCTGAGGAATTATTGGACGAGCCGCTACTGGAGGAGCCGGAAGCGCCCGCGCTGCCGCGCTTCAAGATTGTCATTCATCTCGAGAAAGCGGAATACGGGGAACCTGACGCATTGAATGCGCTGAATGAGGATATTGCCGGTCTTGGTGCCGTCTCGGATATCACGACCCAGAGCATCGACGACCGGCTGCTTTCCTATGCTTTCAATCTGAATACCGATATAGACGACGATGAGCTCCGCGAAAGTCTTGAATTCCTGGTACCGGCGGAAGCCATTCACATCAATGCCTATGAGCGTCGTGGCGCCAGAAAACAGGAGCTGCCCTCAGTAGACGATGACAGCGATGGTGGATTTGGTTTCTTCGACAGCCCGGCAGATCCTGCCGCCGCCGTCATACCGGTCCCTGCCGTGGGAGTGCCTGCTGCCGAGTCCGACATTCAACTTGCCTCGCTGGTCGATGCCAGTTCCATCCGCGTGAATGTCATCAAGGTCGATCAGCTGATCAACCTTGTCGGCGAACTGGTCATCGCCGAGGCAATGTTGACGCAGGCTGCGCAGGGAATCGATCCCGACGAGCAGACGCGCCTCGCCGCCGGTCTCGCTCAATTGCAGCGCAACACCCGCGACTTGCAGGATGCGATCCTGGCCATTCGCATGCTGCCGATAAGTTTCGTGTTCAGCCGGTTGCCGCGCCTGACCCGCGACCTTGCTGAACGCCTCGGAAAGGAGATCGATCTTCAACTCCTTGGCGAGGACACGGAACTCGACAAGAGTGTCATTGAAAAAATTGCCGATCCCTTGACGCACCTGGTCCGTAACGCAATTGATCACGGCCTGGAAACGCCCGCAGAACGCTTGAAGGCCGGGAAACCAACGACCGGATTGCTGACTGTGCGCGCGGCACATCAGGGCAGCAGCATCGTCATTACCGTGACCGACGACGGCGCCGGGCTGAACCGCGAACGCATTTTGGCCAAGGCGCGCGAACTGGGATTGGACGGCGGCGAGTCCTGGGATGACGAGGAAGTCTGGCAGTTGATTTTCACGCCCGGCTTTTCGACTGCCACAGCGGTCACAGACGTGTCCGGACGCGGCGTGGGCATGGACGTCGTTTGGCAAAACGTTCATTTGCTCGGCGGGAAGATCGACATCGACTCCATTCCTGGCGAAGGGACCAGCATGACCATTCGCCTGCCCTTGACGCTGGCGATACTCGACGGAATGTCGATTTCGGTTTCCGGGGAGACCTATATCCTGCCCTTGGCAAATATCGCCCAGTCGCTGCAGCCATCGATGGCGGACATCAAGTCGGTCAATGGCTGCGATGTGGTGCTGGTGCGGGACGAATATGTGCCCATTACCTCGCTCGCGGAATTGTTCAACCTGCCGGCCCGGGAACGCGATTCGAGCGACATACTGGTCGTGCTCGAAATGGATGACCGGCGCGCCGCCATTCGCGTGGACGAACTGTTGGGCCAGCATCAGGTCGTGCTAAAAAGCCTGGAAGCCAACTATCGCCGGGTCAAGGGTGTGTCCGGGGCGACCATTCTTGGCGATGGCCGTGTCGCGTTGATCCTTGATGCCACGTATCTGATCAGTGTGTCGCATTCGGTTGCACGCGATCTTGCCACGGTCGCAGGGGTTGCAAATGTCCGTTAGACTTTTGCACTATGACAGCGTGCTGACGCGTACCGAAGCAGGGACAGTAAAGATGCGTGTCCGGACCTCGGACATCACGCCCAAACTGCGATCGGTGTTGTTCCTGATCGATGGCAATCTGACGTTCGGGCGCCTGCTGGAGCGTGCGGGAAGCCTCAGCGACCTGCTGGAAGCGCAGATTCGCGAACTCATTGAAAAAGATCTGGTCGAGGTAATCGATCCTTCCGGCATTGGTCGCAAACCCAACGTCGACAGCGCCACGACACCCGTGTCGCCCGGGTACCGCGCCAAGGCGCAGGATCTGCCTCCGCTGGTGGCCGCCAAGATGCAACTGCTGTTGCGCCTGGAGAGTACCCGCAGTGACGAAATCGACCTGCTGGGCGGCGAACTGCTTGAGGCCAAGACCTTGCGTGACCTGGCTTTCACCGCCAAGTCGGTGACCAACCGGCTGGCCATGTCGGTGGGCATCGAGCGAAGCCAGCAGTTCTGGAAGGACGCCAAGGAGATCCTGACGGCATGGCGTGATCTTTCCGCGAAGACCGAAACGACGGAGAGCGAATGAGTCGCCTGCATCCCGCTACCGAAGCCATTGCGCTGCAGCCGCCGTCGGTATCCAACGAGGCGCTCGGGGCGCCGTTCAAGGTATTCGAGTTTACCGATGCGGATTTCCGCCGTCTCAAGCGGATGATCTTCGACTATGCCGGCATTTCGCTCAATGACAACAAGAAGCCGATGGCCTATAGCCGCCTGACCAAGCGCCTGCGGCAACTCGGGCTGACCTGTTTCCGTGAGTACCTGGATTTCGTCGAATCGTCCGGCAGCGAGGAACATGTACGTTTCATCAATGCGCTCACCACAAACCTTACCTATTTTTTCCGCGAAGCGCATCATTTCACAATCTTGTCCGAGCATTTGCAGAAACTCCAAGAAGATGCACCGTTGACCGTCTGGAGTGCCGCCTGCTCGACAGGCGAAGAACCGTATTCGATCGCCATGTCCGCCATCGAAGCTTTCGGCACCGATTCGCCGCCGGTTCGCATCATTGCATCGGATCTCGACACCGATGCGCTGGCGACAGCGAAACGCGGCGTGTACACCGCCGAAAAAGTGGCGTCACTCACCCCACAGCGGCTGAAACGGTTTTTCCTCAAGGGCGCGGGCGATCAGGCCGGTTTTGCACGCATCCGTCCGCAAGTGCAGCGCCTGGTGGAGTTCCGGCAAATCAATCTCAATGAAGGCGCCTGGGAGATGGAATCCGCCGCACCGCTGGCAGCCATCTTTTGCCGCAACGTCATGATCTATTTCAATAAGGATACGCAAACAAAGATCCTCGACCGGTTTGCGCCTTTGCTCAGGCGCGACGGATTGCTGTTCGCCGGCCACTCGGAGAATTTTTTCTACAACGGCCGCGAGACCTTTCGCATCCGCGGCAAAACGGTTTACGAACTGGCGAATTGAGCATCATGAGCAGCATCCCGATCCCTGCCGAGAATGCCCCGACCCGCTACTACGACAAGAAGTTCGGGCTCGAGGCTGCCAAGATCTTGCCAGGCGAATATTTCGCGACCGACAAAAACATGGTGCTGGTGACGGTGCTCGGATCCTGTGTTGCCGCCTGCATCCGCGACCTGCGCGCCGGTGTCGGTGGCATGAACCATTTCATGCTGCCCCGCAGTGAAAAGGACCCTGCCAGCCCGATCTCGATGTCCGCGCGCTACGGCACCTACGCGATGGAAATCCTCATCAACCAGATCATTAAGATGGGCGGTCGGCGCGAGACCATGGAAGCAAAAGTATTCGGCGGGGGCAATGTGCTGCGTGGCTTTACAATGAATAATATCGGTGAATCCAACGCCAACTTTGTGATGGAGTACCTGCACAACGAAGGGATACGCGTGACCGCCGAGGACATGCTTGGCGTGCACCCCCGCAAGATCTACTACTTTCCGGGAACCGGCAAGGTGCTGGTGAAAAAGATCCGCGAACTCCACAATCATACAATTGTGGAACGTGAAAGCGAATACAACATGCGCCTGCGCAATGTGGTGGTGGGTGGCGATGTTGAGATGTTCAAGTAAGGAAGACTTAAGGCAACGACCATGAAAATCAAAGTACTCGTCATTGACGATTCCGCGCTGATCCGCAACATCCTGAAGGAAATCATCAACGAGCAGCCCGACATGACGGTGGTCGGCTCGGCCCCGGATCCGCTGGTGGCGCGCGAGATGATTCGCAGCCTCAACCCCGACGTGCTCACGCTCGATATCGAAATGCCGAACATGAACGGCCTGTCTTTCCTGAAGCGCCTGATGCGGGTGCGCCCGATGCCGGTGGTGATGCTGTCATCGCACACACAGGAGGGTTCCGATATCGCCTTTCGCGCGTTGGCCATGGGTGCGGTCGATTTCGTGGGCAAACCGGTCGCGGGCGAGACGACCGACGATGACTATACGCAACTGATCGTGGAGAAGATTCGTGGCGCGTACGCCGCTCGGGACAAGATCGAGCCGCTGGACATCAATCGTGCGACCGGCGACGCCGACGAAGTCCTGCCGATGCTGGGCAACGCCAGCGTGGCGCAGAGCAAGGTCATCGTCATCGGCGCCTCGACCGGCGGCGCCGAAGCGCTCAAGGACATCCTCACGGCAATGCCCGAGGATTGTCCGCCCATACTTATCGCCCAGCACATGCCGGGTACATTTACCAAACTCTTTGCCAAGCGACTCGACGGCCTTTGCAAAATCACGGTCAAGGAGGCGGAAGATGAAGAACCCGCCCTGCCCGGCCATGCCTATGTCGCACCCGGCGGATTTCATTTGCGCGTGGAACGCCACGGCGGTCGCGGCTACGGGATCAAGCTCGCGCAGGACGCGCCGGTAAACCTGCACCGTCCATCCGTCGATGTGCTGTTCAACTCAGCGGCGGAATCCGCCGGCGTCGATGCAGTCGGTGCCATCCTCACCGGCATGGGCAAAGACGGCGCCGTGGGGCTGCTCGCGATGCGGCAGAAGGGTGCTTTTACCGTGGCCCAGGACGAAGCCAGTTCGATCGTGTTCGGGATGCCCAAGGAAGCCATCGACATCGGTGCCGCCGAAGCCATTGCGCCGCTGAACCAGATCGCGCGGCGCATCATGAGCCATCTCGCCGGGGTCGGCAACGACAGGCCCAGCACGCAGGGCGACAAGACCAACGCCTGAGGAAAAGTCAAGCACTGGCGCGGCTTCCCAGTGCTTTTCGGCCTGCGAGCCGCGCGGGTGCTAGAGTTTTTCGATGATGCACACCGCCTCGGCGGCGATCCCCTCGCCCCGGCCCGTAAAGCCGAGCCTTTCGGTCGTTGTTGCCTTCACGTTCACCCGATCTCGATCGAGGCCAAGATCGGCTGCGATGTTTTGCACCATTTGCGGGATATGCGGCGCCATTCTTGGCGCCTGCGCAATCACGGTTGCATCGATATTGCCAACGACATAACCGCGGCCCTTGAGCAGCGCACCAACTTGCCTCAACAATGCGCGGCTGTCGATTCCCTTGTAGCGCGCATCGTTGTCGGGAAAATGCTGGCCAATGTCTCCCAGCGCCGCCGCCCCCAGCAGGGCATCGCAGATCGCGTGCAACAGCACGTCCGCGTCGGAATGGCCAAGCAATCCACGGTCGAACGAAATCTCCACACCGCCAATCACGCACTTCCGGCCCGCGACCAGTTGATGCACATCGAAGCCGTGTCCCACGCGTAGACCATGTGTCACGAAATCTCCTCCCTCAACAGAATCCGCGCCAGTTTCAGGTCCGGCGCATAAGTGACTTTCAGGTTCGCGCTATCACCCATCACCAGCTTTGGCTGATGCCCCAGCGACTCGATGGCCTGTGATTCATCGGTGGCCCCGGGAAGGCGCTCGAGCGCGGACACCAGCATGCCATAGCGAAACATTTGCGGCGTTTGCGCTCGCCAGATGCCTTCGCGGTCGAGTGTCCTGTCCACGCGCAGATTGCCGTCGTCGCGCTTGAGGGTATCTGCCAGCGGCAATGCCAGCAATCCACCCACCGGGTCGGCCTCAAGTTCGTCGATGAACTGCTCGATCAATTCTGCGCGAATGCAGGGACGCGCGGCGTCGTGCACCATCACCCAGTCATCCGCATGCATTTCGCCGGTCATCGCCTTCAAGCCATTCAACACGCTTTTGCTGCGCGACGGGCCACCGACAGGCCAGGTGGTGACGCGCGTGCCCAGCAGCCGCCCCGCCTCGGCATCGGCGATCAACCCCTGCCAGTGGCCATCGTCGGGCGAAAGCACCACGCCAATTTTGGCGATACGCGCAATGCGGCACAGCACCGCCAACGCGTGATAGATCATGGGATACCCGTTGACGTCGAGATACTGTTTCGGCAGCGCATCGCCGAGACGGGTGCCGGTACCGGCCGCAGGCACCAAGGCGACAATTTTTTCCTTCATTCCGATCGTTTCGAATATGCGCAGCGCATGGTGCGCACATTATCGCATCGCCGGCTGGATTTGCTTTCCGGTATTTGGGCGGTAGCTTCGATTAAACTGTGCTGGCGTAATGACCCGGCACGACACATGGGTGATTCATGGTGCCGCCGTCCTCAGCCTGCCGCACCCGGCCGGATGGGATTCAGGGTGACGCTGCGCCAGATTTTATTTGCGCGGGTTTCCGGAGACAGCGACGAAAATTGCGGATATGAAAAGCCGGTACACCGTCCTGATCATTGTTTTCGCAAGTGCCGCCATCGCCGTTATCGGCTTCAGCATGCGCAAGACCGATTACGCGCCCGTTTGGTTGCGCACGCAGCTGAAGGCACCGCGCGAGACCGGCGAACTGGTCATTCTCACCCTTCGCGGCCCGACCACCACCCAGGATTTGCCGACCGCCGGCAAGGGCAAGGACGATACCCAGACGGGATTCGAACACGACCTGGCTACATTGTTTGCGCGTGAACTCGGCGCGGAACCGCGATTTGTCGTGATGCCCAGTCACAAGAAGCTGATCCAGGCGCTCAAGGAAAACCTCGGCCATATTGCCGCCGCCGGCCTGACACCGACGCTGGAATTGCGCGCCGAGTTTGCCTTTGGCCCCAGCTATCGATTGATCCAGTATCAGCTGGCATACCGCAGCGCCGAACCGAAGCCAAAGTCCCTGCGCGACACCATCGGCAAGCGCATAGCGGTCATTGCCGAAACGCCGGCACACGATATGTTGCGCGAACTCACCGGTGAGTTCCCCGGGATGATTCTTGATGTCCTTCCGCACGAAACCAATCCCGACGAAATGCTGAAACGCCTGGACGAGCAACTCTGTGATTACGCGCTGGTTGATGCCGTCGGTTTCGCCGTGGGCAAACGCCTGCATCCAGACCTGTCGACGGCGTTTAACGTCGGGCCGGAAAGCAAAGTCGCCTGGGCGTTCGCGCCGGTAGCCGACTACGACCTGCAACGCAGCGCCGTCCTGTTCTTCGACAAGGTGCGGCAAAACGGTACCCTGAGCCGCCTGACAGATCGCTACTACGGACACATCAACCGCATTCAGCCGGTCGACGCCGAAACCCTGCTGGAAAAGATGCAGACGATGCTCCCCAAATTGCGGGCCTATTTTCATGAGGCGCAGCAATTGACCGGCATTGACTGGCGGGTGCTGGCGGCGATTGGCTACCAGGAGTCGCATTGGGATGCGCTGGCCACCTCACCCACCGGCGTGCGCGGCGTGATGATGTTGACCGAAGACACGGCGGATCGCATGGGCGTGAAGAACCGCCTCGATGCCCGCGAATCGATTCTCGGCGGCGCGAAGTACCTGCAACTACTGCGTGAGACCGTACCCCCGCGCATCCCCGAACCCGACCGCACCTGGCTCGCACTGGCCGCCTATAACCAGGGCTACGGCCATCTGGAGGATGCGCGCATACTCACCCAGCGCATGAAACTTCAGGCCGATTCCTGGCTGGATGTCCGCAAGGCATACATGCGCCTGCGCGACCCGGAAGTCCATGAATCGCTGAAGTACGGATTTGCGCGCGGCGATGAGGCGGTGCAGTTTGTGGAAAATATCCGTAACTACACCGACATCATCACCCGCCTGGAGAGGCCGCTGGAAGTGGATATTCATCACGAGCTGCTGCTGACGGACACGACCACGTTCCCGCTGCCGAAAAAAGCTCAGCCCACTGCAAACGTCTCCATCGGCAAGTGAGATGAGTCGGCCCAGACCTCGACATTCCAGGCGCCATCCCAGACCGTGATGCGGTTGTAGGCGACGTTTGGAATCTCCACCTTGTGCGAGGTGGCGATGGGCATTTTGTTCAGCCAGCGGTATACCACTGCCAGCACACCGCCATGGGTGACCACAAGCACGCGCGAACCGGCGTGGCGTTCGGCAATCAGCCGCAGCACGTCGGTGACCCGCCCGTGAAATTGCCGCCGGCTTTCGCCGCCTTCAAAGGTGAAGTCAGGGTCGGTCGCGCGAATGCTCGAATACATTTCCGGGTGCATGGCATCAAGTTCCGCATAGGTCCTGCCTTCGCCGACGCCATAGCAGCGTTCGCGCAGGGCCGGCTCAAAGCGAATCGGCAGATTCGTCGACGCATTCAGGATGTCTGCCGTATGCCGCACACGCGGAAGATCACTGGCGATGACGTGATCGATGCTTTCGCCCTGCAATCGACGCGCGCACGCTTCGGCCTGCGCAATGCCGTCGGATGTGAGCGCACTGTCGAGATGCCCCTGGATGCGGCCCTCGCGGTTCCAGAGCGTTTCGCCATGCCGGATGAGAATGAGGGTTGTCTTCATCGGGGAATTCCTGCCGCACCGGCCCCTTCCGGGGTAGCCGCAATCAGCTGACTGATTCAAGCCTGGTGATACCACCCATGTATGGCACCAGCACGGCAGGCACCGTCACGCTGCCATCGGCGTTCTGATAGTTCTCAAGTACCGCCACCAGCGTGCGCCCCACGGCCAGGCCGGAGCCGTTGAGCGTGTGCAGCCATTCGGTCTTGCCCTGCGCGTTCTTGAAACGCGCCATCATGCGCCGCGCCTGGAAGGCCTCAAAGCTCGAGCAACTTGATATCTCGCGATAGGTGTTCTGCGCCGGCAGCCACACTTCGAGGTCGTAGGTCCTGGCCGACGAAAAACCGATGTCGCCGGTGCACAGCAGCATTGTGCGGTAGGGCAACTCCAGTCGCTGCAGGATCGACTCGGCATGCGCCGTGAGCTCCTCATGCGCCTCGCCTGACTTTTCGGGATGCACAATCTGCACGATTTCGACCTTGTCAAACTGGTGCTGGCGAATCATGCCGCGGGTGTCCTTGCCGTAGCTGCCCGCCTCCGAGCGGAAGCACGGGCTGTGGCAGACGAACTTGAGCGGCAGGTCCTTCAGATCGACGATGGAATCACGCACAAAGTTAGTCACCGGGTACTCTGCGGTGGGGATCAGGTATAGCTCACGGCCCTCGATCTTGAACAGGTCTTCCTTGAACTTGGCCAGACTCGAGACCCCGTCGGCCGTCACATCGCTGACCAGGTACGGCACGTAGACCTCGGTGTATCCATGCTCCGCCGTATGTGTATTCAGCATGAACTGGGCCAGCGCGCGGTGCAACCGCGCCACGCCGCCTTTCAACACCGAAAAGCGCGCGCCGGAAAGCTTTGCAGCCGTATCAAAATCGATGCCGCCAAGGGCTGTGCCGAGATCGACGTGGTCCTTTGCCGCGAATTTGAAAGCAGGCGGCGTGCCCCACTTGCGCACCTCAACGTTCTCGTCGGCGTCGCGGCCCATCGGCACATCGGATCGCGGAATGTTGGGGATGGTACGCAGGAATAGTTCCAACGCGCTCTGAACGACAACGTACTCCATTTCACAGTCGCTAAGTGCATCATTATTTGTCGTCACACGAACCCTAAGTGCTTGGGCCTCGTCAGGCGCGCCCTTCGCCATTGCTGCGCCATATTCCTTCGAGAGCCGATTTCGCATTGCCTGCAGTTCTTCTTTGCGGGTCTGCAGTACTTTGCGCTGGTCTTCCAAGTCGCGAAACTTGGCTTCCTCGAAGGCGACGCCGCGCCGGGCAAGGCCAGCAACCACGGCGGGGAGGTCTTTTCTGAGTTGTTGAATGTCTAGCATGGGGAGTCCTTGTTTCCTGGCAATTGATTGGGGATTCGCCGTTCGTGCCGGCGGCCATGGGGTCGCTAGCGCGGAATTGACGACATCGAATTGGGTACGACCGAAGATTTCGCGCGCGCCCTCGAGTGGCGTATGAAGACGAGCGCTACCTGGATCGAGAGGAGCGGCTGGAGGGGTTGCTGCGCAGAAAATTGACGAACGGTTTCACAATTTTGATTTTCCATCAAGTTCACGCAAGTGCGCAAGTTTTTCGCGAATCTTTGCCTCGAGACCCCGTCCGGTCGGCCGATACCACTCGGGCCGCCTCAACCCGTCGGGCAGGTAGCTTTCCCCGGCGGCATAGCCTTCTTCCTCATCGTGCGCATAGCGATAATCTTTGCCCATGCCGAGGTTCTTCATGAGCTTGGTCGGCGCGTTGCGAATGTGCATCGGCACCGGCCGCGATTCGTCCTGCGCGATGAAGGCGCGCGCCTCGTTGTATGCCTGGTAAACCGCGTTCGACTTCGCCGCGATGGCGAGATAGATCACCGCTTCCGCCAGTGCCAGCTCTCCTTCCGGCGATCCCAGGCGCTCGTATACATCCGCGGCGCTCAGGGTGATGTCGAGCGCGCGCGGATCGGCGAGACCGATGTCCTCGGTTGCCATGCGGATCATGCGTCGCGCCAGGTAGCGCGGATCGGCGCCGCCATCGAGCATGCGACAGAACCAGTACAGCGAGGCATCTGCATCCGAGCCGCGCACGCTCTTGTGCAGGGCGGATATCTGATCGTAGAAATTGTCGCCGCTCTTGTCGAAGCGCCGCGCCGCGCGGGCTAGCACGGTTTCCACAAACTTCGTATCGATGGTTGTCGCGGCACTATTTTCCGCGGCGATGGCAAGTTGCTCGACCAGGTTGATCAGCCGCCGGCCATCGCCATCGGCCATGCCGACGATCCTCGCCTTCGCGTCAGGATCAATTGAAATCTCACCTTTTTCTATCCGCGCCGAACCGTTCGCAACGCCCTTCGACCGGCCCGGAGCGAACGGGGGAGACGCGCCGACCGCCCGATCGAACATCGTGGCCAGCGCCACCTCGTCCAGCGGCTTCAGTACGTACACCGATGCGCGCGACAGCAGCGCGTTGTTCAATTCAAATGACGGGTTCTCGGTGGTCGCGCCGATAAAAGTCACGAGCCCCGATTCGACATGCGGCAGGAAGGCGTCCTGCTGGCTCTTGTTGAAGCGGTGTACTTCATCAACGAACAGGATCGTGCGTCGATCGAGATTGTCGCGGTTCACCTGCGCGCGCTCGATGGCCTCGCGGATTTCCTTCACGCCCGACAACACGGCGGAGAGCGCGATGAAATCGGATTCGAAGGCATGTGCCATCAATCGCGCGATCGTTGTCTTGCCCACGCCCGGCGGCCCCCACAGGATCATCGAATGCGGCCGGCCGGATTCGAAGGCAATGCGTAACGGCATACCCTCCCCGGTAAGATG
>JBDTSU010000018.1:0-21718 GCA_039930965.1 Betaproteobacteria bacterium | reverse complement strand
CCGCAGCCGCCGGTGAGAATCGACGCGGTCATGCGCGCACCGCCCGCAGATCCGCCAGAAACTTGGCGGGGTCCAGCGGCGGCGCGTAGGCGCCGATCAGCCGCGCATCCGGCGGCAACGCGCGCGAGCGGCGGTGCGTGCCTTCCAATCGATACGCGACGGCCATGGCCGAGGCCACCCAATAGAGGCGCGCCGCACCATGCCGGCCGACGCCGGTGTAATAGGATTTCAGCGCCTCGCGCTCGACGTAGCCCTGGGCGAGCGGCGCGCGCTGTTTCATGCGATCACCATGTCAGAAATCCTCGCCCGGTGCGTAGGCCATGTCCAGGCGGTTGCGCCAGCCTTTCCGCCAGCAGAGGTGACAGATATAGGGGACGGTGATGATATTCGTGCTCTCCACGATGGTGACCACGTCCCGGCAGCCGGCCGCGCTGCCGGCGCAGCGCTGCTGCGTGTCGCCGTTGGCGTTGATAAACAGGAGCGTCTTGCCGTCGATCATGGCAGTGGCGGGTCAGATCCGCCGGTCTCTAGCCGGCGTGGCGCTCAAGGCGCAGGGCATCGCGGCGCGGGATGACGACGTAATTCACGGCGTCGCGGGCGGCGTACAGGTCGGCGGCGTACCGTGCTTTGGTCGGCGAGCGGAACACGGTCGCATCGGCCAGGCCGAACCGGCCGATCGTGCTGCCCACATACGTCTGCGCGTCGAGGTCGCTGCAGATCACAAAGCCGCCTTCCGGTGGCAGGGGTGGCGGGACACCGGCGACGACGTAGCCGGGTAGGGCGGTGAGGGCATTCATGCAGGACTCCAGACAGCAGCCGGGCGGCCGCGAATCTGTATCCTAAGCAGATGACAAGTCTATGTCAAGCGCAGATTGCAGATGATCCCGCGCCGGGCGGGTTGCTGCCGGTTGCTGCTACTTCGGCGCCGTGGGCATCAGGTGCAGCTCGGCAAGCTGCTGGCGGGCGGCGATGGTCAGCAGCGAGAGCCGGACGGCCCGGATGGCGGCGGGCAGGTCGGCGGCGTATTCGCCGACCAGGTACAGCTGCTCGCGGTGCCCGGTGCGCAGCGACAGCACCGCGCCGGTCGCCTGGCCCAGCCGGTGCGACTCAAGCAGGGCCTCGAGCAGCGCGCCGACATCCTCGCCCGAGCCGGGAGCCCCGGCGGGCGATGGCGGCGCCGCGCCGGCCGGCTTGCTAATTTTGGCGCGTGGAAACGGGATGATCTTTTGCGATTTCATCGGAGCCTCCGCTGCCATTTTCCACCGGCAGATAGTTGACCAGGCCCCGCATGGCGAATGGGTCGGGGGCCTTGTCACCGAGTAAATAAAGATCGCCGCACAGGTGATAGATGTAGCGGCGCGAGGTGGCGGACATGAGCCGGAAACAGTAAAGCAGATGGGCTTCGTCCGTGGTGATACTGTCTGCTTTTACCGCAGAAAATGCAAGGGCGGCGGCCTTGTCCACGTCGGCGGCCGGCGTGGCTGCCGGCGTGGCGGCGGGTGTGGCGGGGCGGTCGGCGCCGTCGGGCCTGCCACCGGGCCCGGCCAGCAGCTCGGCATTGTTGATGCCGTAGATGCCGGACAGTGTGGTAAGCAGATCGCCCGAGTAGCCGATCAGGCCGCGCTCGAGCTTCGACAGGTTGCCGGTGGCGTCGCGGTTTTTACCCATGGCGACGGCCAGTTCGGTGAGCGTGAATCCCTTGGCCTGGCGCCATGCGCGAAACGGGTTGACCTTGGCGTTGGATTGATCGGCCGGCTTGTCTTTCTTCATGATGTGGAGCGTTCCCATAGGGGTGGAGTCTAACCTCGTCTGTTCGATACCGCACGTAAAAAATAAATAAAGTTCACGTCGCCAAAAGCGCGCCAAGCAGCCTATTCTGCACAAAATGCAGTGTGCCATTTTTATCCTTTTACGGCGCACGATGCAAGTTTTTTGATCAATCGGGGCCATTTAGTCGGCCCTGCCGGAGGCCGGTTCCGGCCGGTTCCGGCCAAAAGTCTGCTCTTGACATAGATTTTGTGCGGGTTTAATCTGTTTTTCCAGCAGATGCCGGACACCCCGCCGTGGCAGAAACTTCCCCGCAAGCAAAATCCCCGTTGCGCACATTGCGTGAGGCGCGCGGGCTCACGCTGGTCGAGCTGGCCAGCGCGCTGACCACGGCCGCGATCGCCGCCGATGGCGATGCGGCGCTGAAGTGGGACACCGGCGGCCTGTCCCGGGCCGAGCGCAGCGGGGTGCGGTCCCTGAAGCGCGCGGCCGATCTGGTCAAGTTCTTCGGCGGCGGCATCAACGAGATCGAACTGCTCTACCCGGATCGCTGGCCCAAGTGATCAAGCCAAACCCGCTGCGCTTCACGGCCGCCAACGACCGGCAGATGGACCCCGCCGCGGCGCCGCTGCCGGTATGCCGGTGCGGCACCTGCCGGTTCTGGATCGAGCCGGTGGCCAGCGCGCGGCCGGTGCCGGCGCTGGCGGTGTGCATCGTCTGGCGCGCCGGCAAGTGGGCGCCGTGGTACACGCCCGCCGGGTCGGCGTGTGGTGCGTTCGATGGCGGGCGGCCGTTGTGGGCGGCGCGGCAGGGGGTGGGGCCATGACGGCGGGGTTCACGCTGGGCAGCCTGCGCCAGGTTGCCGAGCTGGCCGCCGGCAAGCCTCATGGCACGCGCCTGCGCTACCTGGCCGGCTGCAAATGCTTTCACTGCCGGCGCGCCAATTCCGACTATGAACGCGTGCGCCAGGCGGCGCGTGCGGCCGGTGATTGGAACGGCATTATTTCCAGCGTGAAGGCACGGCACCACTTGCGCATGTTGAGCGGGCGCGGCGTAGGCCGTAATGCGGTGAGTGCAGCAACGGATTGTAGCCGCACGATCCTGCAGAAAATTTTCTCCGGCTCGCGCAAGCACATACGCGCGCGGACGGAACGCAAGATCCTGGGCGTGACGCCGGCGTGCGCGTCTGATGGCACGCTGACCGGCGCCGCGCCCACGTGGGCGCTGATCGATGAGCTGGTCGCGCTCGGCTATACCAAGAGTCTGCTGGCGGCGCGCCTAGGCTCCAAGTATGGCGCCATCCAGTTCAGTAAGACGTTCGTCAGAATCGGCACCGCGGCGCGTGTGAGGAAACTGCACCGGGCGTTATCGGCGAAGGAATCGCTCGAGGCGCTGCGCAGTCCGCGCGCGAAAATACGGGCGCAGCCGAAACGCATTGTCCACATTCTGCGGGACGACGAATGAGCCGCCTGACCCTGGCCTTCGATCTCATTCCGCAAGCCGGCGGCGCGCGTGCCTGCTGTGCGGCGGATCTGACGGCGCTGCTGCCGGTCAGGACGGCCAACCCGCACGAGCTGATTCGGACGCTGAAAGCGCGCGATCTGATCACGCTGGCCTTCGTCGAGCATGGGCAAAAATTCTACGTCACGGCCGCCGAGGCGGTGGCGCCGGCCGATGCGCGGCCGATCCGCAGCCGGGCGGCGAACAAAAAAAACCAGGCACGTGCCCGCGCCGCCCTGGCGCGCGCGCGCCGCCTGGCGAAGCGGATCGCGCGGATATGATTATCGTCTATCGCCGCCCGCGCATGCCGCCGGTGCGCCTCGCCGTCGACGATGCGCATTGCGACCGGCTGCTCGATTGGCTGTCGGCGCAATCGCCGCCGAATGCGGAGGCGGACCTGCGCTGGGAAAAAATGATCGCGGCGCGGGATGCGGCCGAAAAATCGACGGGGCGCGCATGAACGACACCCAGCCTCCGCTGCGATTGCCCCCGCACGCGATGGAAGCCGAGGCCGCGGTACTGGCCGGGCTGCTGGCGAACAACGATGCGCTCGATCTCATTGCCGGGCAACTCGCGGAAGGCGATTTTTATTCGGGCGATAACCGTTATATCTGGCGCGCCATCACGGCCCTGATCGGTGGCAACAAGCCGGCCGACGTGATCGCGGTGGCCGAATGGCTGAAGGACCGCGACCTGCTGGAACGCATCGGCGGCTTCGATTACCTGCAGGATCTCGAACGCGTGGGCTTGCCCACGAACATCCGCCATTACGCGAACCTGGTGCATGAAAAATCGGTGCTGCGCGCGATCCTGATGGCGTCGATGAAGATGAATGAGCTGGTGTATGCGACCGAGGGGCGCAGCGCGCGCCAGCTGCTCGATGAGGCGCAGGCCTTGCTGGCCGCGGTCGATGAGCGCAGCCAGCGCGGCGTCGGCACCTTCCGAAATTTAAACGAGGTGTTGACCGAGCTGATGCTGCAACTGGACGAGGCCACGAAGGGCGATGTCAACATCGGCGTGCAGACCGGCTTTCACCAGCTCGATCGCCTCCTGAATCCGCTGTCGCCGGGGCAACTGATCGTGGTCGGCGCGCGGCCGGCAGTGGGCAAGACCTCGTTCGCGGTCAATGTCGGCATGCGCGTGGCGATGCACGATCAGCGCCCGGTCGGCATGTTTTCGATGGAGATGACCGATATCGAATTGGCGGTGCGCATCCTCGCCCAGGCCACCGGCATGGCGGCGGGGCGCTTCCGCGAGCACCGGCTGAACGTCGGCGATTGGGACCTGATCAACGGCGCGCTGGGCAAATTGTCCGGCGCGCCGTTCCACGTCGACGAGACCGGCGGGCTATCGATCCAGGAGCTGACGGCGCGCGCGCGGGTGCAATCGAAAAAGGTCGGCGGCTTCGGTTTGCTGATCGTCGATTACCTGCAGCTCGCGCGCGCCGAGGGCCGCTTCGACGGCAATCGCGCCACCGAGTTGGGCGTGATTTCGTCCGGGCTGAAGAGGCTGGCGAAGGAATTGCAATGCCCGGTGATGGCGCTGTCGCAACTGAATCGTGAGGCCGCCAAGGAAAGGAAGCTGCCGACCATCGCCGAGCTGCGCGATTCCGGCTCGATCGAGGCCGATGCCGACACGGTGCTGCTGCTGCATCGCGAGTTCGTGATGTCGCAAAAGGCCGACGTGGAATTCGACGCGCTGGTGATCATCGGCAAGCAGCGCAACGGCGGCATCGGCAAGATCGATCTCGATTACGACGCGCCGCTGACCAGTTTTTTCGATCACGGCGACAGTCCGGCCCGGCGGCGGTTTTCGACGGGCGCGGCGGCGTATTCCGCCGCGAAAAGTGGGGGTTAAGCGATGCAATCAACGCAGGGCGATTTCAGTGAGTGAACGACGAGCTTGGTCATGGAGGCAGCGGCTGCTGGAAAGCAGCCTGCCTGGTACCACGCGCCACGTGCTGCTCACGTTATCGATGCATGTCAACGATGCAGGAGAGCCGTGCTATCCGACGGTGCGCCTGCTGGCGAAGGAAACCGGCCGATCGCGCAAGACGGTGATGGAGCAACTGGAGATCGGCGAGACCGAAGGCTGGATCGCGGTCGGCAAGCACGGATTTTCCGGCCAAAAATGGGCGACAAATGAGTACGTCCTGGCCTGGCCGGATGATTCAAAAGCGGTGGATAAAGCTGTGGATAACTGCAAAAAAGGTGGTTACCCTGCGTTACCACCTTCTGAAAAAGGTGGTCACTTTGACGGCGAAAAGGTGGTAACGCAGGGTGACCACCTTCAGGCCGACCTATATATAGGGTTTCCCAATAGTATTCCCAATACCCCTTTATCCCCTGACGGGGATGAGAGCGGTTTTGTCCGATGGTGGAACGGGTACCCCAAAAATCGACGGCTGGCCAAGGCCGATTGTGCGAGGCAATGGCGTCGCAAGGGATTGGAGGGGATCGCGCACCAGGTGATCGCGGTCCTCACGGCCGATGTGGCCAGTGCGCAGTGGAATCGCGACGACGGGCAATTCATCCCGCTGCCGCTCAAGTGGCTGAAGGAGAGCCGCTACGAACGTGACGCGATACCGCCGGCCGGCGAGGCGCGCTGCCATTGCGGCGCGGCGGCGCGTTATCGCATCGGCTGTCACGACTTCTGCTCCCGGCATTTCGACGAAGCGACCGAGCCGGCGCGCTTGGGGGGGCGCGTGGGGTGAGCGTGCCTGGGGCGAGCGTCCATATCGCGTTGGCCGACCGGGATGCCGATGACACGTACCCGGCCGAGCATTGGTGCGCCCGTAAGCTGGATGCCTGGCGCGCGCTGAAGCGCGGCTACTGGAACGCCGATAATGTCGGCGGCCAGGCGGACCTCGAATACCTCAGCGACGAAACCGTGACGCAGATGGAGAGCAATCGCGACGACATGCGCGCCTATGGGGTGCGCGAGGATGCCGAGCGCACCGAGCGTGCCGTGCGCGAGCTGAAGGCCACCGATGCCAAGGGCTGGCGGGCGATGGAGTGTTACCACTTCGTCACCACCGAACAGCGCCGCATCGGCCGGGTGTGCAAGTGCCGCGCCGAAACCGTTCCCGACCTGCTCACGCGTGGCCACGAAAGCCTGTATTGCTTCTACGTCGGCCAGGGGCGCGCGTATTGACAAGTCCGCGCCAGTCGTGGCTTTGCGGCCCGCCACGGCCCGCTAACCCGCGCCGGTGCTGGGTTTCACGTAATTGATACCACACGGGAGTTTTTTGGGCGTATATTCGGCTAACTTGGCGATTGGAGCGAGTCGATACCAATCGCAACTGACGGCCAGCATGCCGCTTAAGCAACCGCCCAAGCCCGAAGCGCCACCCGGCCTTCGGGCTTTTCATTGATGACGACATGCCGAATGCACCGCTTCGCCCCTGCAGCGCGCCCGGCTGTCGTGCCCTGACCGATAAGGGCCGCTGCCCCGCGCATCCATTGCGTGAAAGCGATCAACGCGGCAGCGCGCGCCAGCGTGGCTACACCCGGCAATGGGATCTCGCCGCCGCCGGCTTCAAGCGATCGCATCCGCTGTGCCTGGGCTGCCAGGCCGTCGGCCGCGTCACCGCCACGCAGGTCGTCGATCACGTCGAGCCGCACCGCGGCGACATGGTCAAGTTCTGGGATAGCGAGCAATGGCAACCGGCCTGCAAGTGGCACCACGATGTCATCAAGCAGCAGCTCGAACATCTCTTCGACGAAGGTCGAATCGGCCGTCGCGACCTACGGCTGGACAGCGCCGCTGCCCAGCGACTCACGCACCAACTGAGTGCATAGGGGGCGGGTCGAAACCTCCCAGCCTTTTGAAGCAGGACCGGCCCCAAGAGACGCGTGAACGGGAAAGAGTTACCGACGGGGGGGTGGTTCACAGAGGGGTGGTGAAAGGATTTTATGGGACAGCGAGGACCGAAACCACTGCCGGATAACGTGCTGCGGCTCCGTGGGAACACGTCCTATCTAACGAAACGGGAGGCGGCCAGCGGCGCGATCGAGCCGGAGATCGAGATCCCGGGATGCCCGCGCCACCTGTTGCCGGAAGCGAAGAAGGAATGGAAGCGCATCGGCGTCGAGCTCGAGACGTTGGGCCTGGTGTCCCGCATCGATCGCACGGCGCTGTCGCTGTATTGCCAGGAGTACGCCTGGTGGGTGTGGCAGGACGAGGCGCTGCAGCGCGACATTCAGTTGGCGGAGGCGAAACACGCTGTTTTTTTGGCGGAACCGGCGAATAAAGATTTGCCCTGGCTCGGCGGCGACGGATTCACGCTGGCCACGCCGAACGGCGGCTGGGCGTATAACCCGCACTGGGTGGCGCGCAACAAACACGCGCTGCAGTGCGATCGATTCCTGGCCAACTTCGGCATGTCGCCCAGCGCGCGCGGCCGCGTGACCGCCAGCCACCGGCAACTGGAACTTCCGCTGGGGGATGACAAGCCGGTCGGCGGCTTCCACGCGTTGTGAAAGATTACGCCGCGATCGCGACGCAATATGCGCGCGATATCGTCGACGGCCGGATTCTGTCGAACAAGTTTGCGCGGCTCGCCTGCCTGCGCCACCTGAAGGACCTGGCGCGTGCGGAGGATGGCTGGCGCTATGAATGGAACCCGGAGCTGGTGACGCTCGAGGGCAAGCCATACCGGCCGGCCGATCGCATCTGTGTGTTCATCGAGATGCTGCCGCACGTGAAGGGCGAATGGTTCGCGCGCGCCGAAAAAATCCGCCTGGAACCGTGGCAGGTTTTTATCGATGCCTCGATATTCGGTTGGGTCGATCGCGAGACCAAGCGCCGGCGCTTTCGTGAGGCCGACCTGTTTGTGCCGCGGAAAAATGCCAAGTCGACCAACGCGGCCGGCATCGGGCTGTACATGTTTTCGGCCGACGGCGAGTTCGGTGCCGAGGTGTATTCCGGCGCGACGACGGAAGACCAGGCTTACGAGGTGTTCGATCCGGCAAAAAAAATGGCGGAAGCGACGCCGGAATACCTGGAACGTTTTGGCGTCACGGTGCGCGCCTCGAACCTGAGTATCGCGAAGACCAACAGCAAATTCGAGCCGGTGATCGGCAAGCCTGGCGATGGTGCGTCGCCGTCATGTGCGATCGTCGATGAGTTTCACGAGCATCTCACCGACGCGCTCCGCGACACGATGAAGACCGGCATGGGCGCGCGTGCACAGCCGCTGCTGGTGACGATCAGCACCGCCGGCGACGACGTGTCGGGCCCGTGTTATCAGCATCAGGAGGACCTGCAGGAAATTCTCGAAGGCATCGTCGAAAATGAGCGCCGCTTCGGCATCATCTACGGTATCGATCAGCCGATCGAGCGCGAAGGCCAGGTGGTGCAGCCGGGCGACGACTGGACCACCGAGATCGCGCTGATCAAGGCGAACCCGAACTACGGGGTGTCGGTCGATCGCGAGACGCTGCTGGCCGACCAGGCCGAGGCGATCCGCAACCCGCGCAAGCAGGCCGCGTTTCAGACCAAGCACTTGAATATGTGGGTGGGCTCGAGCGATCCCTGGCTGAATCTGCACGAGTGGAAAGCGCTCGGCGATCCCACGTTGAAGATTGAGGATTTTTACGGCGAGGACCTGTATCACGGGATGGATCTCGCCAACGTGGTCGACATCGCCGGCGATTGCCGCTTGATCCGGAAGCCGATCGACGGCCTCGATCACTACTACGCGTTCTGGCGCTTGTACCTGCCGGAGGCGCGCATCAATGAACCGGAAAACCGCCACTACCTGGGCTGGAAGCGCGAAGGCTGGCTGATCGAATCGCCCGGCAACATGATCGACCAGCGGCTCATCGAGAACAACGTCGTCGGCGACATGGAGTATTTCTGCTGCCGCGAAACCGGCATCGACGATTGGGGCTCGGCCGGCATCACGCCGAACCTGGAGGCCGCCGGGCTGACGGTGGTGCGCGTGCCGCAGATGCCGAAGCACCTGTCCGCGCCGATGAAATTTATCGATGGCCTGGTGCAGTCCGGCCGCATCCACCACTGCGGCGATCCGGTCGCGACCTGGGGCGTGTCGAACGTGAGCGTGAAGCCGGATCGCAATGACAACTGGTTCCCGCGGCGCGGCGCGAAAAAGAAAAAGATCGACCCGGCGCTGATGCTGATCATCGCCATGAGCCGGGCGATGCTCGGCGCGGGCGAAGGCAGCCTGGATGATTTCCTGGCCAATCCCATCACTACGAACGGCGGGCGCAATGATCAAACTCCTCGGCAGGCTGCCTGAACGCATCAAGGCGATGGTCGGCAGCGGGCTCGCCGGCTGGCTCGGGAAGACCATCCGCCTGACCGACGGCGGGTTCTGGGGGCAATGGTTCGGCGCGTCGAATTTCACCGGCAAGCGGGTCACGGTCAATTCGGTGCTGCAGTTATCGGCGGCGTGGGCGTGCGTGCGGCGCATCGCCGGCACGCTCTCGACGCTGCCGGTGAACATGTTGGAGGAACAGACGAGCGGCGCGAAGACGGTCGCGCGCGATCACCCCCTGCAGCGGCTGCTGCATAACCAGCCGAACGCGGACATGACGGCCGCGCAATTCTGGCAGGTATTCATCGTCTCGCTGCTGCTATGGGGCGGGGCTTACGTCGAGAAACGCATGGGCGCCTCCGGGCGCACGCTGGCGGGGCTGGAATTCCTGCTGCCGGATTTCGTCACCTGGGACGTGCAGGCCAATGGCTCGGTGCTGTGGCATTACGCCGATCCGTTCACGCGCCAGAGCCGCGACATCGCCGCCGAGGCGATGTGGTTTACGCCGTTCTTCACCGTCGACGGCTTCACGCCGCTATCGCCGGTGCGGATGGGCGCGAATGTATTTGGCGGCGCGATGGCCGCCGACGAAGCCAGCGCCAGCACCTTCACCAACGGCATGAAATCGTCGGGCCTGGTGATGATGAATTCGATCCTGAACCCGAAGCAGCGCGAGGAAATCCGCGAGCACGTCAAGACCGTGACCGCGAACGGCGGCGTGTTCGTGATGGAGAAGGGCGCCGATTACAAGCAGTTGACGATGAACCCGCAGGATGCCGAGCTGCTGGCCACACGCGGGTATAACGTCGAGGAAATCTGCCGCTGGTTCGGGGTGGATCCGTCGCTGATCGGCCACGGCAGCAAGGATTCCAACTGGGGCACCGGGCTGGAAGAAAAAATGCTCTGGCTGGTCACGCTCACGCTGCGGCCGATCGCGGTGCTGATCGAGCAAAGCGTGCGCAAGAACCTGCTCACGCCGGCGGAGCAACTCACCTTCAGCGCCGAATTCAATTTGGAGGGCCTGCTGCGCGGCGACAGCAAATCGCGCGCGGCCTGGTATTCGACCATGACGCAGAACGGCATCATGTCCCGCGACGAATGCCGCGCGAAGGAAAACCTCGAGCCGATGGGCGGCAACGCCGGCGTGCTCACGGTGCAATCGAACATGCTGCCGCTCGACAAACTCGGCGCCGCGGCACCGGCGACGACCGCGGCGGACGCGTTAAAAAGCTGGCTCGGCATCGAGCCGGCGCGCGCGGCTAACGACGACTGATATGTCCTGCGCTCATACGGGCTGCGTGTCGGTGGTTTTCTACCATCGCCAGGCCGCCGCGAGGGTCGATGCACGCACGCCGGCCAGCGGTGATTTCGCCAGGGTCACCTGCCGTTGCGGCGAAGGCTGGGTGGGCGTGCCGCTGTGGATATCGACCGGCGGTGTCCCGGCCTGGGTGACGCGCGCGATCGCATCGGCGAAGCCGCGCTTCTCACGAAATTAGGAGAAATGCTCATGGAAGCCGCCACCACCACCCCGCCCGGCAAAGCCGGTACCGGAAGCAATAAAACCGGCAAGAAGAAAGAATCGCGCGCCGAGGCCATCCAGCTGAAGCCGCTGCGCGACAACCTGCGCGACTTGCTCGAGCTGAAGAAAAAATCGGACGACGCGCGCGAGACGCTGGTCGACAAGATCAAGGCGATCGCCAAGCAGGCCGGCCTGGCGCCGGCGGTGGTGCGCACGTTGGTGAATGCGAAGGCCACCGACAAATTCGAGAAAAAGGCGCGCGTGGTCGAGCAGCTCGCCATCGTGTTCGGTGAAATCGACGGCGGTCAACAGGAGATTTCCCATGCGTAAACATTCGATGCCCAGCCCGCGCGCCTTCGAGCGGCCCAACGGCCTGCAGTGGGAGATCTCGCCGGCGGCGCTGGAGCGCTGGACGCCCGACCTGCAGGCGGCTGCCGTGGAGGACAACACGATATCGATCCTCGACCCGATCGGGCAGGACCCCTGGACCGGCGAAGGCGTGACGGCGAAGCGGATCGCGGCCGCGCTGCGCGCGATCGGCGCGAAGAAAGACGTGACGGTATTTTTGAATTCCCCCGGCGGCGACCTGTTCGAAGGCATGGCGATTTACAATTTGCTACGCGAGCACCAGGGCGACGTCCAGGTGAAGATTCTCGGCCTCGCCGCCTCGGCCGCATCGGTGATCGCGATGGCCGGCGACGAGATCCTGATCGCCCGCGCCGGCTTCCTGATGATTCACGACACGTGGGTCTTCGCGATGGGCAATCGCAACGACCTGCGGCTGATCGCCGATACGCTCGAGCCGTTCGATCACGCCATGGCCGATATCTACGCCGCCCGCAGCGGGCAGGACGCGAAGGCGACGCTGAAGATGATGGATGCCGAAACCTGGATCGCCGGCAGCGCCGCCGTCGAGCAGGGCTTCGCCGATGACCTGTTGCCGGCGGATCAGGTGAAGAAAGACAAGAACGCCCGCACCGATCACGTCGCCGCGTACCTGCTCGATATGGCGCTGGCGAAAGCCGGCATGCCGCGCAGCCAGCGGCGCGAGCTCCTGCAAGATTACAAAGCCGGCACGCCTCGCGCTGCCGGCGCCGGCACGCCTCGCGCTGCCGAAGTCGACACGCGCGCCGCTGCCGAAGCTGCTGATTATTCCGATTTCCTCAATTCCATCACGGAGAAAAAATCATGAAAATGCACCTGAAAGTAATGAATGCGGCGGTTGCCCTGGCGCTCGGCACGGTGGCCATTGCCATCGCCATGCCGAAGGCCTTCGGCATCGGGCTGATGGCGTATGCCGAATGCCTCACGCGCGATCGCGCCGGCTGTGTGAACGACGGCGGCCCGGTCGATTTCGCGGCGCTGAAAGAGGCCACCGAGAAGGCGCTGGCCACACTCGGCAGCGAGCTCAAGGAAGCCGCGGCGAAGGCGCTGGCCGAAGGCACCAAGGGCGTCACGATGTCCGAGTCGACCAAGACCAAGGTCGACGAGATGCTGGTGAAACAGTCCGCGCTGCTGGCCAAGCATGGCGAGATCGAGGCCGAGCTGCAGGCGGTGCAGCAAAAGCTGCTGAAGCGCGGGCCCGCCGGCGCCATGCGGGAGAAAACCCCGGGCGAGCTCACGATCGAATCGGCCGAATACCTGGCCTATGTGAAAGCCGGTAATTACCGGCAGGCATTCAATCTGCCGATCCATGCCGCCGTCGTCAACATCACCTCGGACGCCGCCAGCGCGGGCGATGCGGTATTCCCGCAGCAATTGCCCGGCGTGCTCGGCGTGCCGAATCGCCGCATGACCGTGCGCGATCTGATCACGCCCGGCTCGACCGATTCCAGCTCGGTGATCTACGTGAAGGAAACCGGCTTCCAGAACCTGGCGGCGCCGGTGTCGGAGACGATGGCCAAGCCGAAATCCGATATCACCTTCGAGCAGGTATCGAGCGTCGTCAAGAAAATCGCCACCTACGTGAAGGCCTCGACCGAGATCCTGGCCGACGCGAAGATGCTGAAAAGCTACATCGATTTTCGTCTGCGCTACATGCTCACCTATGCTGCCGAAGAGGCGCAATTGCTGAAGGGCTCCGGCGTCGGCAACAATCTGCACGGTATTTACACGCAGGCCTCGGCCTACGTCGCGCCGATCGTGATCACCGCGCCGACGCGCATCGATGTGCTGCGCCTCGCGATCCTGCAGTCCGAGCTGGCCGAATTCCCGGCCACCGGCATCGTCCTGCACCCGGCCGACTGGGCGGCGATCGAGCTGACCAAGGACTCGACCGGCAATTATATTTTCGCCAACCCGCAATCGCTGGCGCAGCCGACGTTGTGGGGCCGGCCGGTGGTAGGCACGCCGGCGATGACGGTCGACACGTTCCTGGTCGGCGCCTTCAAGCTGGCCGCGCAGATTTTCGATCGCCTGCAATCCAATATCTCGGTGGCGACCGAAAACGAGGACGATTTCATCAAGAACCTGGTCGTGATCCTGATTGAGGAACGGCTCGCGCTGGCGGTGTACCGGCCGGAGGGTTTCGTCAAGGGCGACCTCACGCCGTAACGTAGTTGCAGCTCCGCCCCGCGCGCACGCAAGCCGCGCGGGGCATTTTTACGGAGGATTTCCATGCGAGTCGAAGCGATTGCATTAAGCGGCTTTCAGCACGGCGACATTCACGCCGTCCGGGGCGAGCTGGTGAAGCACCGCGACGGCCAGCTCATCACCGATGCACTGGCCGCCGACCTCGAGCGCGCGGGCCTGGTGCGCATTCAAGTCACGCCGGGGGCCGGTAATGCGGCCGCGAACAAAGCCGCCGCGAACGATGCCGCCGCGGGAAAAGCGGCGGGCGATGGCGCGGGCACACCATCGTCTGCATCGCCAGCGGCCCCAGCCTTACCGACGCCGACGGCGAAGACCTTGCATGTGTCAAAGCCTGGCGCCGTCAAGACGCGCAAACGCGGCACGTAATCGCCGTCTGTACCGCGTTCCGAGCGGCCCCCTGGGCCGACGTGCTCTATGCGCAGGACGCGCGCTGGTGGGCGGTGTATGCGGCCGAGGCGGCACGCGGTTTTGCCGGCGAGCGCTGGACCGCGGCGCCGGCACTGAAAGGATTGATTAACTGGGTCGAGGTGATCGACGCGCCCGGGCTCTCGACCAATGCGGCGCGGATTCACAGCGGCTTGCATTCCGGCTATCAGGCGATCGGCCTGGCGTACCTGTGGGGCGCGTCAAGAATTATTTTGCTGGGCTATGACCTGCAGCGCGGCGCGGCGGGTGAATCGCATTTTCACGGCGATCACGCAGGCGGATTGCCGAACCTGGGGACGATGGGCGAATGGGCGCGGCGCATGGTGCCGCTGGCGCAGGATTTGCGGCGCCGCGGGGTCGAGGTCGTGAACGCCTCGCGGCGCAGCGCCATCACCTGTTTTGAGCGGGCGCCGATCGAGAAGGCGCTCAATCCGGGCAAGCCCGCGATTCTGCTGCACGGCATGTTGGGCCTCGGCGACAACATTTATCAGCGCGCCGTGATCCGCGAATTGACCGCCACCCGCGAGGTGTGGCTGGCCACACCCTGGCCGCAGCTCTATGCCGATCTGCCGGTGCGCTGCGTGAAGCCGGAAACGCGGCTGCGCACGCAGGCGAAGAACATCGCGCGGGTGGATGCCGGCGGGGACGCCTGCGGGCACGCCTGGGCCTCACCGCCGCGCACGCTGAGGCCGCAGCGGGTGACCTATGCCGGCGCCGGCGGCACGATGCTGGCGGCCCTGTGCGCGGCGCTGGGGGTGGCGGCGGATCGCCTCACGTTCGATCTGCCGCCGCTGCCGCCGCCCCTGCCGTCGCCCGACCGGCCGCGCCGCCCGTACATCGTCATCCGGCCCGCGACGATCCGCAGCGAATGGCCCGCCGCCGCGCGCAATCCCGCGCCCGAATACCTGGCGCGCGCGGCCGACGTGCTGCGCGAACATTTTCACCTCGTCAGCGTCGCCGACCTGGCGCGCGACGTGGAGTGGCCGGTGGGCCCGCTGCCGGTCGCGGATGAAACGTTTCACGGCGGCGAATTGGCTATCGGGCAATTGCTCGCGCTGGTGGCCGGTGCCGCCGGCGTGGTCGGCGGCGTGGGCTGGATCGTGCCGGCGGCGATCGCGGCCCGGGTGCCGCTGTTTTTAATCTTTGGGGGATGGGGCAAAGACAATGGACCGCAACGAATCTTCGACCCGCGCCTCGATACCGCCCTTGTCGAATCCGTCCTGCCGCAGCGCTTCTGCCGATGCGGCGATCGGGACCATCGCTGTGACAAAACCATCGACGATTTCGAGCCCCGCCTGCAACACTGGCTGCTGGGATTATTGGCGCGCGGATCGCCTGCAATGGCTGCCCGAGCTGGGCATCGGCTGGTATCCGGTCAGCGCGCAGCCGTATGACGCCGGCTACTGGGACCATTATCGCGCGCTCGATCTCACGCCCTGCGGCAGCGCGCTGACCGCGATGCGTATCGCGCTGGTGGCCAGGCACTGGGCCGGCACGGTGGTCGATATCGGCATCGGCGGCGGCCGCTTCGTGGAGCAGCGGGGGAAGGCGGGGCCGACATTCGGTTTCGATATCAATCCGCACGCGATCCAATGGCTGATCGAGAACGACGCCTGGTGCGATCCTTTTCGGTGGTTGCCGGGGCTGCCGGGGGGGTTGCCGGTGGAGGCCATCACCTGCTGGGATTCCCTGGAGCATATCGCCGATCCGGGCGCCCTGATCGCATGGGTCAAGCGCTTCGTGTTCGTGAGCCTGCCGATCTTCGTCGACGCCGCCGACGCGCTCGCCTCGAAGCATTACAAGCCGGCCGAGCATTGCTGGTATTTCACCCGCACCGGCCTGGCCAGGTTCATGGACGGCTGCGGCTTTGCGATGATCGAGAGCAACGCGATGGAACAGGCCGCCGGCCGCGAGCAGATCGAAACGTTTGTCTTCGAAAGGGTCCGCCCATGATCGTCGTCACCACCGCCCCCGCCGCCGCGGCCGAGCCGGTCACGCTGCGCGAGGCCAAGCTGCATGTGAAACTGATCACCGACCCGGCCGACGCCAGCGTGCATCCGGATGACGCCAAGCTGCAGGCCTGGATCGGCGCGGCGCGCGAGTACGCCGAGCAATTCTGCAACCGCGCCTTTGCCGCCGCCACCTACCAGGCGCTCGGCAGCGAATTCGACGTGGCGCTGATGCCGCCGGTCAGCGCCATCACCACGGTGAAATACCTCGACGGCGACGGCGCCGAGCAGCTGCTGGCCAATACCGTCTACGAACTCAACAGCAACGTGGACGAGCCGGCGCTGCGCCTGAAGATCGACCAGGTGTGGCCGTCGATTTATAACCAGGACGACGCCGTGCGCATCGTCTTTGTCGCCGGGCCCGCGCCGGCCGCCGTGCCGTTTATGGTGAAGGCGGCGATGCTGCTGATGATCGGCACGCTCTATGACAACCGCCAGGAGATGAGCGACCGGCAGACCTACGCGCTGCCGCTGCGCGTGCAGGATTTGCTGATGCCGTACCGCCTCGGCATGGGGGTGTGAGATGGATGCCGGCAAGCTCGACCGCGAGATTTCCCTCAATCGCAAAGTGATCACGCAGGACCCCGTCTACGGCACCGAGCTCATCAGCTGGGTGGTGGCCGCGCGCGTCTGGGCCGAGGTGCAGGATGCGCTGCCGTCGAAGGCCGAGAGCGTGGTGCAGGGGCTCGCGGTGGCGCGGAACCAGGTGCGCATCCGGTTTCGTTTTCGCGCCGATGTCGATTCCTCGATGACCGTCACCGTGCACGGCCCGCCGGATGAGACGCTGCAGATCGTCGGCGGCCCGGCCGCGATCGGCGGGCGCCGCGAGTTCACCGAAGTTGTCTGCGAAAGGTATTCGACATGACCCAACCCTGGACCATCGAAAGAATCTGGGCAGGCGAGACCGTCGCCATCTTGGGCAACGGTCCCGCCATGACCGAGGCCCTGGCCAGCCGCGCGCGCGCCCAAGGCTGGAAAACCATCGCGGTGAATCGCGCCGTGAAGTTTGCGCCCGACGCCGATCTGTTTGTGGCGCTCGATCCGCATCACCCGTTCTGGGCCGACGCCGACGATTTTGCCGGCATCAAGGTCAGCGGCGTCGACAGCGACGATCCGCTGCTGGCCGATGCGCGCTATGCCGGCATGTTCTACGAGACCGTGCAGATCGCCCCCGGCCACACCATCGAGATCCGCAACAATTTCCTGGCAGCGATGCGCATCGCCGCACGCCTCGGTGCGGCGAAGATCTTGCTGCTCGGTGTCGACGAAGCGGCCTATGACCAGGCGCACGCCCACACCGGCTTTTATGGTTTCGCCGAAGGCCTGGCCCAGCTCACGGCGGCGCTGTCGCTCGAGGGCATCGCCGTGGAACGCGTCGAGGATCTCTGATGACCGACGAATTCGCTGTCAAGGGGCTCGACAAATTGAACGAGTTCCTGCAGCAACTGCCGGTCAAGATCGAAAAGAATGTCTTGCGCGGCGCGTTGCGCGCGGGGGCGAAAGTGATCATGGCACGGGCAAAACAAAACGTTCCCGTGTCCCCGCCTAATTCGGAGAACGCGCGGCTGTACGGGGGTTATGCCGGCGCGCTGCGCGACAGCATGAAAATCACGGTGCGCGCCAGGGGTGGCACGGTCACCGCATCGGTGAAGGCCGGCGGCAAGACCAAGCGGGGCGGCGACGCCTTTTATGCGCACATGGTGGAGTTCGGCACCAGCGCGCATCTGATCAACGGCAAGCTGGGCGGCTCGCTGTTCCTGGGCGGACTGTTCGCCAAACAAGTCATGCACCCGGGCGCCAGGCCGCATCCGTTCCTGCGGCCGGCGATGGATGCGGCGGCGCAGCCGGCGGTGATCGCTGCCGCCGAGTACATGAAAAAGCGCCTGGAAACCAAGGAAGGACTGGACACGTCCGACATCGTCATCGGGGATGAAGCATGAGCTGGCCCATCCGCTTCCTTGAGTCGCCGCCGCTTCATGGCGCGGACGCCGACAGTCGTAGTTACGACGGCACCGTCGACTTTCGCAAAATGGCGATCGGCGACCTCTGCTTCTACCACTACCGCGGTGCACCGCTGCTCGATCGCGAGCGGCTGCAGCAATTGCATCTGACGGCACACTATTTTTTGCATAACGCCAAACGCGCGCCGCTGATCCTGGCGTTGCCTGACAAGGCCTATCCCGATGGAAAGCTGTATTTCCTGGTCGATGGTCAGTGTTATTCGGGGCAGAAGGGCCATTACGACGGGTGGACCGTCGCCGGTGATCCGCCGGCGATCACCGTGTCCCCGTCGGTGAATTATGACGACGAGGAAAACGGCATCAAGCATTACCATGGACACATCCAGAATGGTGTCATTGGCGATGGTTAGGGGCACCTCATGAGCGGCGTCGCCGTCATCCGTTACCTGCTGGCCAACAACGGCCCGGTGCTCGCCGTCGTTCCCGCCGCGCGCATCGTCGCCGGCGATCTGCCGCTGAACACCGTCATGCCGGCGATCGCGGTGACGCACATCAGCGGCGTGCCGTATAACGCGATCCGCACCAACGAGACGCCGAAACTGCACACCGACCGCGTGCAAGTATCGGCGCTGTTCAAGGGCCCGCAGGGCACGCCGTCGGGCACCGGCTATCCCGGCGTGAAAGCGCTGTTAAAGCTGGTGCTGGCGGCCTGCCCCAGCCAGCGCGGTGTGATCAACGGCGTCGCCGTCGAGAGCATCCAGCCGGACACCGAAGGCCCCGATCTGTCCGACCAGGCGACCGCGCTGTATAGCGGCTCGCGCGATTTCATTGTCCGGTTTACCGCCTGACGCCGCACCCGTTTCACCCCCGGCCGCGCGTCATGACGAGCGCGGCCATCCTGTTGTCCCACACCGTCGAAGGAAATCACATGAAACTGAAAACACTCGTGCGGCCGCTGGTTTCGGCGGTGTCTGCGCTGCTGCAGTCCGCCGGCCTGCTCGGCCCCAATCAACCCACGCCGTGCCAGCAGCAACAGGTGGCGCACGTCGGTGCGGCCGCGGCCACCGACACCACTTATGCCGTGTCCGTCACCTTACCGGCGACCGAGGACGCGGCCGGCTACGGGCTCACCTCCATCGTGTACACGCTGATCGGCCGGGTGCAGGATTTTCCCAGCTACGGCAGCAAGCGGGCGCTGCAAACGTTCACGCCGATCAAGGGGGCCGCGGAAAGAAGCAAGGGCACGCCCGATTATGGCGAAGGCGATATCGTCATGGCCGACATGCCGCTCGATGCCGGCCAGATCATCCTCAAAGCGGCCGAGGCCTCGCCGAACCGCTACTCGATCAAGGCCGTCAGCCCGGACGGCGAGATCGATTACTTCCAGGTGCTGGTCACCTCGTGGGAGCTGGCCGCCGCCAAGGAAGGCGCGTTCAAGCTGCGCACCGCGCACATCGCGGTCCAGACCAAGCCGGTGAACATCCCGGCCATCTAGCCCGCAAACGAAAACGGCCTGCCATGGCCGCTCCGTGCACGGACCTGGCGCGGTGTCTTCCTGTAGCGGGAAGCCCGCGCCGGGCACCGGCATCTTTCGATTTTTCTTTCCTCCCGCTAAAGGAATCCGTCATGCATTCGCTCAAGGACCTGGACGTCACCAAGCTGGCCGACGTGCCGTACCGTTTTGAAATCACCGACGACGTGACCGGCAGGGGTGTCGGCATTTTTCTGCATGTCATCGGTGGCCATTCGCAAAAAATTCTCGACTTCGTCAAGGAGCACGAGAACGAGCAGCGCGTCGCCGAGGAGATGGCGAAAAAACGCGATCCGCGCAACAAGCAGGTGCACGTGCGCAAATTCGAGGACGACATCCGGTATTCGAACGAGCTGGTCGCCATCCGCGTCACCGAATGGGAAGGCATCGAGGAACCCTGCACGCTCGAAAACGCGATCCAGCTGTGCCAGATTAACCCGCCGTACAAGGAACAGATTCTCGGCAAGTCGGAGGACATGCGAAATTTTATGAGGCCCTTTACGACCAAGCCCGGCTCTACGTCCGACACTCTGCCTGGCTGAACACGGCGCCGGAAAGGGCGGAGCACGACAAGGCCAAGACGCCGCTGCTGACGCGGTTTGCGCAAGCGCAGCGCGATTGGATCGCGGCGGCGGCGGGCCGCCAGAAGGAAGATTATCGGGCCGAGATGCCGCCGCTGCAAAACGGCGATTACCTGGTCGAGATGTTGTTCAAGGCCGGCCCGATGCTGGTCGACACGATGGGCAGCGCGCCGCTCACGCACGAAGAGATTTACTTCTGGCAACACAACACCGGCGCGCGGTTGAGCGCCTGGGAGGCCGGATCGCTGCATGGCCTGTCGTTCGCGTATTGGCTCGAAACGCAGGCCGCCGCCAAGCGCGATGCCGAGGCGCCCTGGGCCGCCGCGGATGCACGGCCGCCAAAAACCGCGTTTCAATTGCGCATGGCCGCGCTGCGCGCGTTGTAGTTAATTTCACACAGGAGCAAGCATGGCCATCGCCGGCGCACTCGAAATCCAGATGTTCGCGAACGTCGCCCGCCTCACCGAGGACATGGGCAAGGTGAAAGGCGTGGTCGGCCAGGCCATGTCGTCGGTCGAGCGCTCGGTGAACATGGCGAAGAACGCGCTCGGCCTATTGGGCATCGGCCTGTCGGTGGGCTGGGCCGTCAATTTCATCAAATCTTCGATCGACGCCACCGCCCGCATGAAAGACCTGGGCCAGGAGGCCGGCGTCACCGCCTCCGCGATATCGAAATTCGAGGCGCCGGCACGCATGGCCGGGCTCGGTCTCGATAGCGTCGCCGCGGCGATGTTCAAGGTGAGCAAGGCGGCGCTTGAGGCACGCGACCCGGCCAGCGCGGCGGCGCAGGCGCTGGCCGCGATCGGCATTTCCACCGCGCAACTCAAGGGCCTCAAGCCCGATGAAATGTTCGAGCTGGTGGCGCGCTCGGTCGCCAAGTACGCCGATGGCCTGGAAAAGAACAATGTGATGCAGGCGCTGTTCGGCAAGTCCGGCCGCGAGATGAACCGCGTCGTCGCCGAAATTGCCGACGCCCGCAAGCTGTCCGCCACCGTCACCGACGAAGAGGCCGAAGCGGCCGACCGGCTGGGCGATCAGTTGGTCGAGCTGAAGATGAATTCGGAGCGCGCCTGGCGCAGCATCATCGCCGAAGGCGTGCCGGCGATGAACGATATCGTCAAGGCCTTCATCGAGGGCCAGAAGCAGGGCGGCCTGCTGCGAGGCATCCTTGACGGGCTGGCCTCGGCCTTCGATAAGATGGGCGGCAACGCGGCGGAGCGATTGGCCCGTATCAATGATCAGATCAAGCTCGCCATGGAAAACGACGCCACGCGCGGTTCGCGCAGCTTTTTCGGCATCGAGAGCGGCGCGGCCTATGACGTGAACGACCTCCTGGCGCGCCGCGCGGTCCTGGAGAAAACCATCTTCGACCAGGAGCTCGCGGCACAGGACAAGCGCGCGACCGCCGGGCTGGAAGGCAAAAAGCCCACCATCAATTTCGATCCGGCCGCCAACGCCGTTGCCGCCGCCGCCGCGAAAAAAGCCGAGGCCGAGGCAATCAAGGAAGCCGAGAAGGCGCTGGTCGCGTATGTGAAAGCGGCCATGGATGCGC
>JBDTSU010000017.1:0-21743 GCA_039930965.1 Betaproteobacteria bacterium | reverse complement strand
CGGGCGACGATGGCGACCTTGGCGCCGGCGGCGGCGAGCTTGATCGCGGTGGCTTCGCCGATGCCCGACGTGCCGCCGGTGACCACGACGACCTTGCCCTTGATCTTGCCTTCGAGGGAACGATCGATGAACAGGTCGGGATCGAGGTGGCGCTCCCAGTAGTCCCACAGGCGCCACGCATAGGATTCCAGTTTGGGCACCGCGATACCCGATCCTTTCAGTGCCTTGGCGGTGTCGCGGTTATCGAACTTGGTCGGGTAGTTGATAAACGTGAACACGTCCTTCGGGATGCCCAGGTCGGTGAGAATCTGGTTGCGCGCCCGGCGTACCGGCGCCACCGACATCATCCCCTGCAGCACGTAGCTCGGGATGAAGCTGAACATCTTGGAATTGAGCCGCATGGTCATTTGTGGCGCATGTGCCGCCCGGGCGAACATGTTGAGGATTTCGCCGATGCGCATCGGCTCGGGATCGGTCAGGTGGAAGCAGGCACCGTCGAGGCCTTTCTTGTGCGCGATGTGATCCATGGCGTCGACCACGTAGTCGACCGGGACCACGTTGATGCGTCCGCCCTCGATTCCAATGGTCGGTACCCAGCTCGGCAGCACCTTGCGCATCTTCTGTATCAGTTTGAAAAAATAGTAGGGACCGTCGATCTTGTCGATCTCGCCGGTCTGCGAATGCCCCACCACCATGCCCGGCCGATAGACGCGCCATGGCACTTTGCATTCGTTGCGCACGATACCTTCAGAATCGTGCTTGGTGCGAAAATACGGGTGATCGAGGTCCTCGGCCTCTTCAAACATGTCTTCGCGAAAGGTGCCGTCATACAGTCCGGCGGCGGCAATGGAACTGGTGTGATGGAAACAGCCGGCCTTGATCGCTTCGGCGAATTCCACGGCATTGCGGGTGCCGTCGATATTGGCGGACTGTTGGCTGGCGGCGTCGGCGGAGAGATCGTAAATGGCCGCAAGATGGAACAGGTGGGCGACTTTGCCCTTGAGCCGGGTCAGATCCGCCGCGGCGATGCCCAGCCTGGGTTTCCCCAACTCGCCGGCAATCGGCACGACGCGTTTTTGCTTGTCATCAAGACCCCACCACGGATAGAGGGCCTCGAGTTTCTTCATCGAATTCTTGCGCACCAGCACGTAAATCGTGCCCTCGCGTTTCAGGAGGTTCTTGACCAGAAACTTGCCAATAAAGCCGGTGGCGCCAGTGACGAAGTAAGTCATGGTGGAAAATCCTCCAGGGGATGTTTTTTTGTAGGGGACGAGGGTACTTTGGCGAAATCATACACTGCCGAATCGTGGCCAGTGGCATCGCGCCGCCGGCTTTTCTGACGCATCGGTCAGATGCTGCGCCGCCGCAAGCGCGTTTCCGGTGGTGCCTGCGTTGTTTAGTGTGATTCCTCTAAACGCCAGCCATAAACTTCGTTTAATCGTCATTGGGTATTTATCGTCTTCCCCACTTCCACAAAGGAGAATCATCATGGCCACCAGGAAAGCTGCAAAGAAACCCGCTGCTCGCACCGTCAAGCGGACCGTTCGTTCCCCGGCGAAGCGCGCCGTTGCCACCACCAATGTCGCCCACAAAGTCTTGCTGGCCGGTCTGGGCGCGGCCGAGCGCACCGCCGAGCGCGTACAGGGCAATGCGGTAAAGGTCTATGGCGTCATCGCCCGTGAAACCGAGCGTCTGTCAGAAATGACCGCCGAGGCCGCGCAAGCGTTGAATCGCAAGGCGAACCTGTTTGTGAAGGAAGGCCAGAAGATCCAGTCCAACGTGCAGGCGGCGGCGGAAGCCAAGGCGCGCGAAGTGGCCAAGGAAGTCAAGGCATTCGCCGCCAGGTCGGAAAAGACTTTCAAGAAAGGCATGCAGGGCGGTGTCGGCGCGACTGCCGCCAATGCGAAGGAAGGCATCACCCGGCTTGAGCACGTATTCGAGGCGCGCGTTGCCAAGACACTGAACACCTTCGGCATTCCTTCCAGCCAGAATGTGCGTGAATTGCAGGCGCGCATGGCGGAATTGCAAAAGGCGTTGAATCAGTTGAACAAGCGCGGCGCTCGCGCATAGCGCATTTGACAAGACGATTGATGAAGGTCACGTTTCGTGGCCAAACCATTCGATAAAATGGGGAATATCGCTGGGGTATTCCCCATTTTTCCTTGAATGCCGCGAAGACGGCGTCGATACCAGGAACGCAACCACCCGCTCACCCGGAGGCACCTTGGCCAAATTGATCAAGCAGTCATCGCAAAGGCAATCGAGCAAACCGCTGGCCATAACGCCGGCAGCGCGCAAATCAGCCAAGGCCAGACCGAAAATTGCACTGGCGCTTGCCGGTGGCGGACCATTGGGCGCCATGTATGAAATCGGCGTGCTGATGGCGCTCGACGAGGCACTCACCGGCCTCAATCTCAATGACATGGATATCTATGTCGGCGTCTCGGCAGGCAGCTTTCTCACGGCGGGTCTGGCCAATCAGCTTACGCCGACCGAGATCTACCGGATGTTCATCGACAATGAGTTACGCGCCGCCGGTCAGGGCTCATTGAAACCTGAACTGTTCCTGAAGCCCGCCTGGCGCGAATATGGACGTCGCCTGAGAAGTGTCCCGGGGCTGGCCGCGCTCGGCCTGCTGCGTTATCTTGCCAGTCCCATCCGGCGGACGACGGCTGAGTCGTTTGCGCCGTTGCTCCGCGCCATACCGGCGGGCCTGTTTGACAACGAGGGGCTCTCGCGCTTCCTGACCGAAGCATTCAACCAGCCCGGGAGGTCCAACGATTTCCGGCAATTGAAGCGCAAACTCTACTCGGTCGCCGTGGACCTCGACACCGGGCGGGCGGTTACCTTCGGCGGCCCCGGTTTCGATCACGTGCCGATTGCCAAGGCGGTGCAGGCCTCGTCGGCATTGCCCGGCCTGTTCCCGCCGGTCGAGGTGGAAGGCCATTACTACGTCGACGGGGCATTGAAAAAGACCCTGCACGCGTCACTGGCGCTGGAGGACGGCGCGGAACTGGTGATCGGCGTGAATCCGCTGGTACCCTTCGACGGTGACGCCGCTAAACGGCGCGGCAAGGCGGAGATGGAAAAGTTGATCGAGGGTGGGTTGCCGGTGGTGCTTTCGCAGACTTTCCGCACCATCATTCATTCGCGCATGCACACCGGACTCGAGAAGTATGCGAGCAAATACAAGAACGCCAGCATTGTCCTGTTCGAGCCGGGCACCGACGATCCGGAAATGTTCTTCACCAATCTCTTCAGCTATGCATCCCGAAAACGGGTCTGCGAGCATGCCTACCAGCGCACGCGCGCGGACTTGTTGAAACGCCGGTACGAGCTGGAACCAGTATTGTCCCGGTTCGGCATCACGCTGAATATCGATGTGCTCAAGGACGAAAAGCGCACGCTGGACAGCCGAGTCTTCAAGAAGCGCCAGCCTTCGCGCGGGCAACGGCTTCACGATACGACCGTGGATCTCACCGACGCCATCGTCGATCTGGAGCGGTGGGTGGCACGCGGCGCAGCCTAGCCTGGCCGCTGCGGTCCCCCGCGCGCGGCAAACGGAGGGCGGGCCATGACGTAGTAACATTCGGCCATGCCGCCCGCGTCGATCAATGCAGCGCCACCGTCCCGCTCAGCGCGTACGCGAGAGCGCATCCTGAAGGTCAGCCTCGACCTGTTCAACCTGCTCGGCGAGTCCAACGTTACGACCGGCCACATTGCCGACGAGCTCAATATCAGCCCCGGCAATCTTTACTATCATTTCCGCAACAAGGATGAAATCATTTACCACTTGTTCGTGGACTTCGAGAAGGCCATCGATATCGGACCGGGGAGAATCCGTGATGCGGCGAACGTGATGGAAGACATGTGGCTGTACCTGCACCTGATGTTTGAACGCATCTGGCAGTACCGCTTCCTGTATCGAAATCTCGACGATCTCGTCATGCGCGACGCCAAACTGCGATCGCATTTCAATATCATCCTCGGCCACAAGCGCGACGCGGTGAAACAGCTGAGCGATTCGCTGGTCAGTGCGCAGGCGATGCAGGCAACTGACGACGAGATTCGCGCGCTTGCCGACAATATCCTGGTGGTCGCGACATACTGGCTGAATTTCGAACACCTGCGGGCCAGACCGGCCGGCAAGTTTGACGCCGAGCCCGATCCCGAGCGGCATTTGTCCCGCGGCGTGTACCAGGTGATGTCGCTGTTGATGCCGTTCTTGCGCGGCCCCGCGCGCGAGCATTTGCAGTATTTGATGGAAAATTACGCCGATTGATCACAGGGAGGATTGTCATGGCCAAATGGAACAAGTATCCCCACGACCAGAAAGCCATCACCTACGCGGGTGATGCACTGAAAAAGCATTGGGATGCCCTGCACAAAGGGGACGGCGAGCCGTTTCCGAAGGCCACCGCCCTTCAGGATGCCTGGCGCCAATATCATGCCGGCAATTTTGCCGAGGCTGCGGTGGCCGGCGCCGGACATACCGTCGAGATCAAAGCGACGTCGATTTACGCCACTCACCTGGAGAAGAAAGACGCCGCAAAGGTGAAGTTGTATCAGGATGCCATGCAGCTGGCGACTGCCTTGATGAAGGCGGAGCCGAAGAATCCCAACGCGCATTATCAGTATGCCTATGCGGCCGGGCGCTATAGCCAGAGCATCTCGGTGATGAAAGCATTGAAGGAGGGCTACGGCGGCAAGATCAAGGCGGCGCTCGAAGCGGCGCTGAAGCTCGATGCCAAACATGCCGAGGCGCATACCGCGCTGGGCGCCTATCACGCGGAAATCATCGACAAGGTGGGAGGGATGGTCGGCAAATTGACGTATGGCGCGAGCAAGGACCTGTCGGTGGAACATTTTGAAAAGGCCCTCAAATTGGAGCCGGCGTCACCGATCGCGCACATTGAGTATGCGAACGGCCTGTTGATGCTGTTCGGCGACAGAGAGGAGGACAAAGCGGTCAAGTTGTATGAAAAAGCCGTGAAGTTGAAAGGCCGCGATGCGATGGAAATGCTGGACATTGAAATGGCCCGGACAGAACTGGCGGATTGAGGTTTCGATCATCGCGCCCGTCATCGTTTGAAGTGGCGAGCGACCTACTGACAAAGGAATGCCCTTGCAGGAACTTAATATCAACACCATTCGTGCGGCTCATGCGCGCATCAGGCCTCATATCCATCGCACGCCGGTTCTGAAGAGCAGCATCCTGAACCGGCAACTCGGCGCGGAAATTTTCTTCAAATGCGAGAATCTGCAAAAGGTCGGTGCATTCAAGGCGCGCGGGGCCTGCAATGCCGTCATGTCGCTGACCGACGAGCAGGCAAGACGCGGCGTGGTGACGCACTCTTCCGGCAATCACGGCGCGGCGCTCGCCTGGGCGGCAGGATTGCGCGGGATTCAGGCGACAATCGTCGTGCCCAACAACGCGCCGAAACCGAAGAAGTTCGCCATCGAGGCCTACGGCGCGAGGATCGTGTATTGCGAACCCACTGTCGCCGCGCGCGAAAGCGCGGTTCAAAAACTGATCGAGGAACAGAATCTTGAACTGGTTCACCCGTTCAATGACTATCGTGTCATGAACGGGCAGGGGACGGCCGCCCTGGAGTTGCTCGAAGAAGTGCCTGATCTGGATATTGTGATGTCGCCTCTCGGCGGAGGCGGGCTGTTGTCGGGAACCGCGATCGCCGCAAAGGCCGTCAGGCCGGGCATCCGCGTGGTTGGTGGCGAGCCAGCCGGCGCGGACGACGGTTATCGCTCATTCATCAGCGGTATACGGGTGACCGATGCGGTGCCGCACACGATTTGTGACGGACTGCGGACCGGCCTGGGCGACAAGACCTTTGAGATCATTCGCGCCAATGTCGATGCCATTGTGCTGGCATCCGAAGACAACGTGGTTCGCGCGATGCGCATGACCTGGGAATTGCTCAAGATCATCTGTGAGACATCATGTTGCCCGCCGCTGGGGGCTATTCTTGAAGGCAATCTCGACGTGAAGGGAAAACGCGTCGGTATCATCCTCACCGGCGGCAACGTCGACCTGGACAAACTGCCATGGCAAAACTGATCATCGTCTCGGCGCAGGACGCGCCATTGCCTTCCGGACACTATTCGCCTGGAATCATTCACAACGGCGTCCTGTATGTCTCCGGACAACTGCCGCGCGTGCCGGGCCAGCCGGCTGACTTCGCCCCGGCTACCATTGAAGCGCAGACGCGCCAGGCCTTGATCAATGCGGAGGCTGTCCTTCTCGCGGCAGGCTCGCGCCGCGATCTGGTGTTGCGTTCCACCCTGTACGTGTCGGACATTGCCCACTGGGCGGCGGTCAACGCGGAATACGCTGCATTTTTTGGCGAGCACAAGCCGGCGCGCGCGATCGTGCCGGTCGGTAAATTCAAGAGTGGTTTCCTCATCGAGATCGACATGATCGCCGCAATCGCGGACTAGCCCGGCGCAAGCGAAGCGGCCATATGGCTAGGCGCTGTTGCCGAGCGCGGCGATTTCATTCGACTGGTAACGCGTCGTGCCGGAGGATCGCGTCCACGCCGCCTGGATCATGGCGCGGGCAAGCGTGCCTGCGTCAATCGGCCGGTATTTGCTTGCCGGCCCCCGCATCAGCGGCGCGATGATGGACGTGGCCGCGATGGCGAACTTTTCGCCAACGCGCGATTCCCGTCGGTTTCCCAGCAGAAAGGAGGGCTGGAGGACGTGCAACTGGTCGTAGCTCGCGTCCTCCACGGCTGCTTCCATCTCGCCTTTTACGCGGCTGTAAAAGACGGCCGATGTCGGACTCGCAGCGATTGCGCTCACCACCAGGAATCGACGCGTACCGGCACGTTTTGCGGCGGCCGCCAGATTCACAACGTAGTCCCGATCCACTTCCCGGAACGCTGCCTGCGAACCTGCCTTGCGGAGGGTTGTGCCGAGGCAGCAATACACGTCATCCGCCGGCGGCAAAGGTGGCAGGTTCGCGAAGTCAACCACAATTTCCTTGAGCCTGGAATGCGAAGGCAAGGTTCGCGTTCTCACCAGCGCGTAGACCTGCCGGTAGCGGGTGTCGGCCAACAACAGTTTCAGTACCTCGTGACCGGTGAGCCCGCTGGCACCGGCAATCAGTGCGATCCGTCGGGCTGCCATCAGGCGCGACTATTTCTTGCGCAGCCGCTTCAAGGTCTTTTTCGGGCCGGCCTCGCCTGGTGGCGTGTCGCTCCCAAAGGCCTTTTCGAGATCCGCTTCGTACTCCGGGCCATACGGCCCCATCAGCGTCTGCATCACCAGTCGTTCAAACTCATCACCAAACTTGTTGATGACGTTTTCCGGATCGGGCACCAGACCCGCATCGGTGATCAGACCGAACTGCACCTTGCCGTTGTAGGTCAGGATGGACAGACCCATGCCGATTCCGCCGGACTGCGGTACCCAGAAATCGATTTCATCAATCTCGCGACCGGCGAAATAGAGCGGCTTCTGCGGGCCGGGCACATTGGTCATCACGGCGGTGGCATTCCGGCCGATCAGTCCGCTGATCTGGTCCTGCAGTATCTTCGGCCCCATTCCCACGGCCGAAAGCAACACAAAGGCAACAATCGGTTGCGATGAGCCTTTGAGTTCCAGCATGCGCTTTCGAACCGTCTGCAAGCGTTCGATCGGATCCTCGATGCCGATGGGCAAATCAACGAACACCAATCCGAACTGGTTACCCAGTTCACCGGCCTTTTCGATCGGGCGTAAGTTGACCGGGACGATCGCTCGCAGTTCAACTCCCTCCGGCTTGTCGCCGCGCCGTTCCATGTAATCGCGCAATGCACCGGCCGCCGTCGAGAGCAGTACATCGTTGATCGAGCAATGCAGTGTTTTGCCGACCACCTTGACCTCGCCCAGTGGCAACGGGTCGCACCAGGCCACACGCTTGCCGCGGCCGAGCATGCCCTTGAAACGCGTGGGTGTGTCGGGTTCCATCATGGCGATCTTGCGTAGTTCATCCGCGAGTTCCATTCCCTTGGTGGCGAATTCGCGCATGGTTGACGGGTCCTTGGCGATTTCGAGTCCCTGCTCGACCAGGCCGCGCGTCAACTTCATCGCGCCTGACCAGACACTGGCCATCGGCTTGGTCACACTGGTCCAGAAATCCATGTCCTCGCCACCGTTCTTGCCCTTCGCGTTTTTTTCCTTCTGTTTCGGCCGGGCCAGGCTGGCCTCAGCGTTATCCGCCGTCATCGACAGCATGACGCTGATCAGGGCGATGCCATCGGCGTAGCAGTGGTGAATGCGCGTCAGAAGCGCGGAGCCGCCGCCCTGGTAGTTCTCGATCAAATGGAACTGCCAAAGCGGCTTGGTGAAATCCAGGCCCACACTTGCCATCTGGCTTACGTATTCCTGCAGTTCTTTCTTGCCGGCGCGGCCGGGCAATTTGGCTTTCTTGACGTGATCGACGATGTTGAACTTCTTGTCGTCCTCCCACCAGGCGCCGGTCGGATCCTGCACGGCCTTTTGCTTGAAGCGCGGGAAGGCGAGGAAACGCTGCTCCAATGTCGTCTGCAATTTCTTGAAATCAAGTTTTTCCTTGAACACCATGATGCCGACAATCATCATCAGGTTCGTCGGATGTTCCATGCGCAACCACGCGGTATCGACGCCGGACATGCGCTCACGACTGAGCAGGGGTATGCCGGGAATGCGTGGAATGGTGGCCATATGGTCGATGGGCTTTTTTGTGATTGAAGTATCCTGTTGCTGCCCGTCGCCGGGAAAACCTGCCATCCCGTCAAAAAAGCAGCCCTCCGAGCGCCGCGGATCGAAAGTTTCCCGAAAATTGCAGGGGCGAGTCGATTCCGCTACAGTTACTTTAGCCTTAGTTTTCCCTGATGGAAAGCCCCTAAAACTCTTTATTGCGCAAGACTTTGGAGGAGAAACTCAATGTCCGACCTGAAAAAGCGATTCGAAAAGGCCACAAAAGACGTCACCAAAGCCAAAACCGACCCGGGCAATGACATGAAGTTGCGTTTGTACGCACATTTCAAGCAATCCAGCGACGGAGATGTCGCGGGTGACAAGCCGGGATTTACCGATTTTGTCGGGCGCGCGAAGTACGATGCATGGGCCAAACTGAAGGGTATGTCTGCTGACGACGCGATGAGCGCCTATATCAAACTGGTGGACCGGGTACTACGCGAATGAACCGGCCCTGCCAATGAATCGCCAGGATTGGCGGGTCGTCACAGCCAAAAGTGCCCCGAAAGACGCACCAATGCTGGAGTTTGACCATGGAGGTGGCGATCAGGAACGGCTTCCCACTTGAAGGGCCAAAAAATAGCCCCGAAACCTTTCGATTTCGGGGCGAATCGTCCTAGAAGCTAGGACGAGGAGGAGACTTCCGCACCCCGCACCAAGGCGGGGCGAGGGCAAAAACTTTACGCGCGGCGTGTTTTGGCCGCGGCCTTCCGGGCAACAACTTTCTTGACTGCGGCCTTGACGGGCGCCTTTTTCGTGGCCGAGCGGGCGGAGCCGCGCTTTTCCTGTGCGAGCAACGCGCGGACCGCTTCCGAGAGTTCGGCGACTTGCTTCGAGAGCGCTTCCACGTCCTTGCTGGTAAGCACGCCCAGGCGGTTCAGCGAATTGTGGACGCGGTTTTCAAATACCTGTTCGAGCTTGTCGAATTTGCCGCTCGCCAGTTGAAAGGTCTTGGTGGCCTGTTCTTTGGCGGTTTCAAAAGTCGCTTCAGCGACATTGCGAGTGCGTTGTTCGATTTGCTCGCCCTGTTTTACCAAGGTATCAAAGACCTTCTTGCCTTCGTCCTGTGCTTTCGAGAACGCACCCAGCCCCGCCAGCCAGATCTGCTGCGCGGATTCCACAACCTGTTTGGCCGAGGGTTGATCACCCAATGTATTGGCAATTGCGCTGATCTTGCCGGCCAGGTTGCCAGCCGGATGGGTCGCCTTGGTTGATCGTGTTGCCTTCTTGAGTCGTGATGCCATGATGGTTAGCTCCTTCGGGATTGGTTTTTTGGCGGGACACCGGGGCGGGGCTCACGAGTCAAGTTGAATTCACTTGTTCAGCGCACCGTCGTTGCATCGGTATGTTTTGAATAATAGAGTCAACTATTAGAGTAAACACACTAGAAGCGCACAATGTTTTTTCGCCGCCACGCGTAGTAATGCCGTGTGAAAACGTAACTAACTCATCGGTTTTTAGTATTGACGTGACAGTAGGCTAAGATTGCCAAAATTCGAAAAAAGTTGCACGTGTGCACGCGCAAACGCCCAGGAGAACGAGTTGAACCCTACTGCAGATTCCGCCGTTGATCGTATCTGGCTGAAATCCTATCCCGAAGGTGTGCCCGCGGACATCGACCCGGACAGTTTTGGATCGATCAATGACGTATTTGACCAAGCGTGTCGTAAATACCCCGATTTGCCGGCCTTCACCTGCGTAGGCAAAACCCTTACTTATGCAATGCTTGATAAATTGGCATTGGCTTTCGCCAGTTACCTGCAAACGAATCTGAAACTCGTCAAGGGTGACCGCGTGGCAGTGATGATGCCCAATATCCTGCAGTATCCCGTCGCCGTCTTCGGTATCCTGCGTGCCGGGCTGACAGTCGTGAATTGCAACCCGCTCTACACCCCACGGGAACTCGAGCACCAGCTAGTGGATTCCGGCGCGAAGGCCATCATCATCGTAGAGAATTTTGCCCACACGCTGGAGCAGGTGATCGCGAAGACAACGATCAAGCAGGTAATCACCACGCAATTGGGCGATCTGCTCGGCTTTCCCAAAGCGCTGCTGGTGAATTACGTGGTCAAGCACAAGAACAAGCTGGTGCCCGCCTGGAATTTGCCCGGCTCCGTCACGCTGAAGACGGCGCTGGCCGCGGGGCGCTCGGCAGCGTTTGACGCTCCCGCGCTAATGAATACCGACCTTGCCTTCCTGCAATACACCGGCGGCACGACGGGTGTATCGAAAGGCGCGATGCTTACCCATCGCAACCTGGTCGCCAATATGGAACAGGTCGGCGGCTGGACCGCCGGCAGGCTTGAGGAAGGGCGCGAAGTCGTCATCCAACCGCTTCCGCTCTATCATATTTTTGCGCTAAGCTCGAGTCTGGTTTTCATGAAGCACGGTTGTGAAAATGTGCTCATTCCGAATCCGCGAGATATCCCGGGATTCATAAAGGTGCTGACCTCGCGCCGCTGGAATGTCCTGACGGGCGTCAATACGCTGTTCAATTCGCTATTGCATGCGCCCGGATTTGAAAAGATTGATTTCAGTGGAATGAAGCTGGCACTGGGTGGCGGCATGGCGGTGCAGCGGGCCGTGGCGGAAAAATGGAAGGCGGTCACCGGCAAGCCGCTGATCGAGGCGTACGGCCTGACCGAGACCTCGCCGGGCGCGTGCATCAATCCGATGACGCTCGACAATTACAACGGCTGCATCGGCTTGCCGATCTCGTCGACCATCATGACCATTCGCGACGATGATGAGAACATCCTGCCGGCAGGACAGGCCGGTGAGATTTGCATCCAGGGCCCCCAGGTGATGCTCGGTTATTGGCAGCGGCCCGAAGAGACGGCAAATGTGACGACGCGCGATGGCGCATTCAAAAGCGGTGATATCGGCGTCATGGACGAGCACGGCTTTTTCAAGATTGTCGACCGCAAGAAAGACATGATCCTGGTGTCGGGTTTCAACGTGTATCCAAATGAAATTGAGGACGTCATTGCCGCCTGCCCCGGTGTCCTGGAAGTGTGCGCGGTCGCCGCGGCGGACGAAAAATCCGGCGAAGTGGTCAGGGTCGTCGTGGTGAAAAAAGACCCGGCGCTCACGCGGGAGAAGGTCCTTGATCATTGCAGGGCCAATCTCACCGGCTACAAATTGCCGCGTATCATCGAATTCTGGGATGAACTGCCCAAGACAAATGTTGGCAAGGTGCTGCGGCGCGAAGTGAAAAACATGCCGGTCCGGGCGTAGCAGAAATTTCGAGGAGGAGAAACTCGATACCCGCCTCCGATTTCGGTCAGGGCGGGTTTTTTTTGCTATCCACGGGTCCGCATTCTGGAGATAGAGGCATGAGTGCCGAAGACGAAGCCCACGCAAGAATGCGAAGGAATCTCGAAGCACGGACCGGCAAGAGTCTCGCCGCCTGGATCAATATCGTTCGCAAACTGGGAACCGGCAAGCACAACGACATCGTCGCCTACTTGAAACTCGAGGGGCCCATGAGCCACGGCTACGCGAGCATGATCGCCCACGAGGCTCGCAATCCCGGCGCCGTCTCGGAAGAGGATCCCGTCGATGCACTGTATGCGGGTCCCAAAGTGGTTCTGCGCCCAATCCACGAGGCTATCGTCAAGACCGTGAATACATTTGGAAGGGATATCGAACTCTTGCCAAGGAAAGCCTGTGTGAGCCTGCGCCGCGGGCGACAATTTGCCCTGATACAACCATCGACCGCGACGCGTATCGACATTGGCTTCAATTTGAAGGATGTTTTGGCAGCCGGGAAGCTCGAAGCGGCCGGCACATGGAATGGCATGGTCAGCCATCGCGTGCGCATCGGCGCCATTGAAGATTTCGATCTGGAAGTGAAGCAGTGGCTAAAGCAGGCCTATGACCAGGCAGGCTGATGCTGGCGTCCTGAAAGTATGGCGGTACGGCGCGTGGTGCCGGCGCCTTGCGCGCCGACCGCTCACGGTCAATTGGGTAGACGTTTCGCGGCCGTCCGATTCTCGCCAAGGCCGTGTCTGAAGGCTGCCGCGTCTCTGGAAACTAACGCCGATACAGGCCTTGCGCGCCAATGACCGTCAGTTCCACCAGGCTTGAACCGTTATGGTTGCCCGGCGCAAACTTCACCTTGAATCCGGCAAGATCGATCGTTCCCAATTTTTCCAGGGCATCGACCAGGGACTCACGCGTCGCTGCCTTGCCTGCCTTTTTCAAGCCTTCCACCAGAATTCGCGCGCCAATATATCCCTCCAGGGATGCGAAGCTGGTGTTACTGACACCACCGATCTGTTTCACATAGTCGCGCCCAAGCGGTTCGCCTTCGGAAGTGGGCAATGGCACGACTTGTGAGACGGCGACGCCACGTCCGTCATCACCGAGCTGGCCTGCAAGCGTTTTTGCGCCGGCGGAACTCAGTACAAAATACTGTGCCGTCGAGCCGAGTTTCTTCATTTCCTTGACGAATGCCGCCGCCGTCCGCGCACCGGTGGCAATCACCACCGCTTGCGCACCCGCCTTGTTAATTGACTGTGCCGCCGACGCGACATTGGTGGAATTCCGGTCGACACTTCCAAAGATGACAATGCCGAGCTTGCGATCGCGAATTGCCTTGTCGACGCCTGCGAGCCCCGCGCGGCCATAGGGATCATTCTGGTAGAACAGCGCGATCTTGTTGACGCCGCGCCGCACGTACTGGTCGATGCCTCGCTCGGTCTCTTCCATATAGCTGGCGCGAATGTTGAAGACATAGCGGTTGAACGGGTCACGCAAATTCTGATCGCCGCCGGCAGCCGCGATGAAAGGGATTTTCGCCTTGTCAATCAGCGGCAGGATCGCCTTGATCGTGTGCTCACCGCTGTAGCCGAGCAATGCCAGCGCATTGTCTTCGCTGATGAGTTTTTGCGTATTGGCCTTGGCGCGATCCGGTTCTCCGGCGTCATCCAGCGACACCAGGCGAATCTTGCGCCCGTTAATGCCACCGGCCAGGTTGACGACATTGAAATAGGCTTCTGCACCGGCCTTCATTTCCTTGCCGATTTCGTCGGCCGGCCCGGTCAACGCACCCGATTGTCCAATGACGATTTCGGCTGCAGCGGCCTGACACCACGCCGGTGAAAAGGAACCCGTGGCCATGACTATTGAAGCGCATACGCCAACCATGTACCTGGTTACCCGACATATCCTTAGACTCATTCGATACTCCCGTCTATTTTTTGATATGGCTGTAAAGGCTACAGCCTCCCTGACTCGAGCCCGCGTCTGCTCGCGAAATAGCCGCCATTCTAGAGGCAAAGCGGCGCCATGACACAAGTGGCGCGTTTCCGACGTTTCGGGAAGACGACGGGCACTATCGCTTGAAAGTGCCGGCGCGTGAAATTATCGTCAGATCGACAAAACTCGACCCGTTGTGGTTGGTCGGCGTGTAGGTAACATTGAAACCACCCACATCGATCTTTCCCATGCTTGCCAGCCCATCGACCAGCGACTCGCGGGTGGGATTCTTGCCGGCGCGTTTCAGTCCTTCAACCAGCACCTTGGCGGCAATATAGCCTTCCAGGGACGTAAACGAATATTTCTCGGCGCCGCCAATGCGCTTTTGATATTCGCGCACGATCGGGTTCACGTCTGCCCAGGGAAACGGTACGACCTGGGAGATTTGTACGCCGCGTCCATCGTCAGCCAACTCGTTGGAAAGCGCCTTGGAGCCAACGAAGCTCACATTCCAGAATTGCTGCAATCCGCCGGCGCGCTTCATCGCCTTGATAAATGCCGCGCAACTCTTGTAGGCGCTGATCATGATGATGGCGTCGGTGCGGGACTTCGCCAGCGCGCCGACGGCCGCGGTGACGTAGTTGGTATTGCGTTCAACCGTGGCCGTCGCGGCGATTTCGAGCATGCGTTTCTTCATCGCCCGTTCAACGCCGGCGAGTCCCGCTTTGCCATAGGCATCATTCTGGTAAAACACCGCAATCTTCTTGATGCCCTGCTGCACGAGATGCCCGACGATTTCCTCGGTTTCATTGAAGTAACTCGCGCGTATATTGAAAATATAGCGATTGAACGGCTCGCGCAGACTCTGTGCGCCGGTAAAGGCACCGATGAAAGGGACCTTTGCGGCGGTGAAAATCGGCAGGGCCGCATTCGACGTCGGTGTGCCGACATAGCCGAACAACGCCAGGACCTTGTTTTCCGCAATCAGTTTCCTGGTATTGGCGGCCGCTTTGTCGGGCTCGTAACCGTCATCCATCGAGATCAGTTTGATCTTGCGACCATTGATGCCGCCGGATCGGTTGACCACGTCAAAATACGCGTCGGCGCCGGATTTCATTTCCTTGCCCAGTTCTTCGGCGGGGCCCGACAATGCCGCTGATTGGCCGATGAGAATGGTGTCGGCCGTCACCCCTTGCGCCAGTGCCGGCCGGGAAAGTAGCAATAGTGCAAGCAGTGCGAACCATCCAAGTTGCCGCCAATACGCAATCATCTTCAACTCCTCTGGTCAGGTCGTGTCGAGCAGCGGAAACGCGGGCATTCGCCATTTCGTATCACCGGCGAATGTCGCCTGCTGAATTGTAAGCTCCGGCGAGTTTCCTTGCTGTGTTCCCGAAGGCACCAAGTCTGGCTGACGCCAATGCCGGCGAGTTGTCCCGGCAGGTGGCGGTCAGTGCCTGGCGGACCCGGCAACATGGGGCCGGCGTCAGACGGCGAAAAAGTCCTTCACTTTGTCCATGAAACTTTTCGCGCGCGGGTTGTGCTTGTCGCCATCTTTCTGGTTGATTTCTTCCAGTTCCCGCAGGAGTTCCCGCTGACGCTCGGTCAGGCGAACCGGCGTCTCGACGACGACATGGCACATCAGATCGCCGGCGGAAGTCTGCCGGACCGGCCTGATGCCCTTTCCACGCAAACGAAAAACTTGTCCACTCTGCGTCTCGGCCGGGATCTTGATCTTGGCCTCGCCGTCCAGTGTCGGGATATGGATATCGCCACCCAGTGCCGCAATCGTAAAGCTGATGGGCATTTCGCAATGCAGGTCGGCGCCATCGCGCTGAAAGACCGCGTGAGGCTTGAGTTGCACCACGACGTAAAGGTCACCGGGCGGCCCGCCATTTACGCCGGCCTCTCCCTCGCCGGAAAGCCGGATCCGATCGCCGTCGTCAACGCCTGATGGAATCTTTACGGAGAGTGTCTTGTGGTTCTTCACCCTTCCTGTACCGCTACATGCTGTGCAAGGCTCGGGAATGACCTTTCCGGTGCCGTGGCACGTGGGGCAGGTCTGTTGAATCGAGAAAAACCCCTGTTGCATTCGAACCTGACCCTGGCCGTTACAGGTATGGCAGGTCTTTGGCTGCGTTCCCGGTTTGGCGCCCGATCCGTGGCAGGTGTCGCATTCGTCGAGACTGGGGATACGGATCTTGGTCTCGGTCCCTCGAGCCGCCTGCTCGAGCGTGATGTCCATGTTGTAGCGCAAATCGGCGCCGCGATAGACCTGGTGCGCACCACGGCCGCCGCGGCCGCCGAAGATTTCACCAAAGATATCGCCGAAGGCTTCGGAGAAACCGCCAAAACCCTCCCCGCCTGGGCCGCCACCCATCTGCGGGTTGATGCCCGCATGCCCATAGGCATCGTACGCGCGGCGTTTTTCAGGATCTGACAGAACCTCGTAGGCCGCTTTCGCTTCCTTGAATTTCTCTTCGGCGTCCTTGCTGTCCGGATTGCGATCTGGATGAAATTTCATGGCGAGTTTTCGGTAGGACTTCTTGATGTCCTCATCGCTCGCGTCACGATTGACGCCGAGGATGTCGTAGAGGTCTTTTTTGTTTGCCATTGTCGGATGCGGAAGTGGAGTGTGAGTTGTGAAGAATAGGGGTGAATGGCAAAAGGGTGAGGATTGCTCCTCACCCCTTAATTGTCACCCCGCACGGCGTTATTTCTTGTCTTTCACTTCGGTGAATTCGGCATCGACAACATTGCCCATGTCCTTTTCCTTGGCTTGGCCTTCGCCACCCGCCGGCCCGGCGTTGCCGGCACCTGCTGCGCCCGCCTCGGCCTGGGCCTTGGCCTGCATGTCGGCATATACCTTTTCACCGAGCTTTTGCGACGCTTTGCCCAGTGTCTCGGTGCGCGCCTCAATTTCCGCCTTGTCGTTGCCTTTCAGGGATTCTTCCAGCGCTTTGCTGGCGTCCTCAATCGCTGTCCTTTCGGCTGCATCAATCTTGTCGCCATATTCAGCCAGCGATTTCTTGGTGGCGTGAACCAGTGCGTCACCCTGATTGCGGGCATTCACCAGCTCGAGTGCTTTCTTGTCTTCGTCGGCATTTGCCTCGGCGTCCTTCACCATGCGCTGGATTTCCTCCTCGGAGAGTCCGGAATTGGCCTTGATGGTGATCTTGTTTTCCTTTCCGGTGGCTTTGTCCTTGGCGTGCACATGCATGATTCCGTTTGCGTCGATGTCAAATGTCACTTCTATTTGCGGCATGCCGCGCGCCGACGGCGGGATGCCTTCGAGGTTGAATTGACCCAGCGATTTGTTGCCGGCTGCCAACTCGCGTTCACCCTGCAGCACGTGGATCGTCACGGCTGACTGGTTGTCGTCCGCGGTGGAGAACACCTGCGATGCCTTGGTCGGGATGGTGGTGTTCTTCTTGATCAGCTTGGTGGCCACGCCGCCGAGAGTCTCAATGCCGAGCGAAAGCGGGGTAACATCGAGCAGCAATACATCCTTCACGTCACCTTTGAGTACGCCACCCTGGATCGCGGCGCCGACGGCGACCGCTTCATCAGGATTTACGTCCTTGCGAGGTTCGCGGCCAAAGATTTCCTTCACCTTTTCCTGCACCTTCGGCATGCGTGTTTGCCCGCCTACCAGGATCACATCGGAGATATCCGCAATCTTCACGCCAGCGTCCTTGATCGCCATGCGGCACGGCTCAATGGTGCGTTCGATCAGTTCGTCGACCAATGCCTCAAACTTGGCGCGCGTCAGCTTCACGGCCAGATGTTTCGGGCCATTGGCATCGGCGGTGATGTAGGGAAGATTGACTTCCGTCTGCTGCGCGGAGGAAAGTTCGATCTTGGCCTTTTCAGCAGCTTCCTTTAGGCGTTGCAGGGCGAGCACGTCCTTCTTGAGATCAATGCCCTGGTCTTTCTTGAACTCGTCGCACAGGTAGTCCATCAGGCGCTGATCGAAGTCTTCGCCGCCGAGGAAGGTGTCGCCATTGGTGGAGAGCACCTCAAACTGGTGTTCGCCTTCGACCGATGCAATTTCAATGATGGAAATGTCAAAGGTGCCGCCGCCGAGGTCATAAACGGCGATCTTTCGATCACCTTCCTGTTTGTCCATGCCGAACGCCAGCGCAGCCGCGGTCGGTTCATTGATGATGCGCTTGACATCGAGGCCGGCGATGCGGCCCGCGTCCTTGGTGGCCTGGCGCTGGCTGTCATTGAAATACGCCGGAACGGTAATGACGGCCTCGGTAACTTCTTCGCCGAGATAGTCTTCCGCCGTCTTTTTCATCTTGCGCAGTACTTCGGACGATACCTGGGGGGGCGCCATTTTCTTGCCGTTGACTTCGACCCACGCGTCATTGTTGTCCGCCTTGACGATTTTGTAAGGCATCAGGTTGATGTCTTTCTGGACTTCCTTCTCATCGAAACGGCGGCCGATCAGGCGCTTCACCGCATACAGTGTGTGTTTGGGATTGGTGACCGCCTGACGTTTCGCCGACGCGCCGACCAATACTTCACCGTCGTCCTGGAAGGCGACGATCGATGGTGTCGTGCGGGCGCCTTCTGCATTTTCGATGACCTTGGGTACGCCGCCTTCCATGATGGCAACGCAGCTGTTGGTGGTGCCCAAGTCAATGCCGATGATTTTTCCCATGATAATTACCTCAATCCTGAATTGTTAAAGTTGTTCTGTAAGTAGGGTTGATGCAGCTTTTTTCAAGAATTTGCCGGTGTATCCGCGGTTTTTTCTTTCGCCACCGCCACCAGCGCAGGCCGCAGTACCCGCTCATGCAGCAGGTATCCCTTCTGCATGACGTTAATGACCGTATTCACCGCCTGATCGGATTCGAGCACGGCGATCGCCTGGTGCTTTGTCGGATCAAACCTGGCGCCGACGGGATTTTCCTCCTTGATGGAGAATTTTTCGAAGGCATGGGTCAACTGGCGGGCGGTCAGTTCCACACCGGTCTTGAATGACTCGACTGAAGTGTTTTCCACCACCAGCGCGGCGTCCATGCTGTCCTTCACGGCCAGCAGCGCCTCGGCCATCTTCTCCACACCGAACTTCTGTGCTTTCAGTACATCTTCGGCGGATCGACGGCGGATGTTCTCCATTTCCGCCTTGGCGCGCAAATACTGGTCGAAGTTTTCTTGTGCCTTGGACTGGCTTTCGGCAAGCAACTTTTCCAGATCGGCAATTCGCTGCTCGGGGGTCGCAGTACCGGACTCCGCCGCAGAATTTGGCAAGACCGGATCAGCCGGCGCGACGTCGGCCTCGGAGGCCGTGTTTTGGGTCGGATCGGACATCTAAAACTCCAGAAAAAACAGGGTCCTACAGGAATTGCGGGCATTCCCATATTTTTCAAGGGGGTAAGCCCGGGGTTTCGTCGAATGTGCCTGCGCACATTCGGCGCCGGGCGCACGGCAGCGGCCTGCAGGCCGCTGGCTGGGAGGCAAATCAGGTGGCACGATCGTCGGATGCCGGGCGCACGGCAGCCGCCTGCGGGCCGCTGGAAGACAGAATGCTAACCCGCGAAATGCGCCTTCACTTACCGCCTTTCCGGTCCGATATCAGCCAACTGGTGAAGATCGTGATGACGCTGAACATGATCGAACCGATCAGTGCCCCCATGAAGCCGCTCACCGTGAATCCCTTGACGATTTCGGCCACAAACCAGAACAGGAAAGCATTGATGATGAAAATAAACAGCCCGAGGGTGAGGATGGTCACGGGAAGTGTCAGGAGCACCAGGATCGGTCGAATCAGTGCATTGACCAGGCCAAGCACCAGTGCCGCAATGAGCGCTGCAATGATGTCCGTGACCTGCACGCCGGAATAAAGATAGGCAACCAGCATGAGGGCGAGTGCGTTGATGAACCAGCGGATGATGAGCGGCATGATTTTGAGTGAAACCATTAAACAAAACGCGATAATACCGCCAATAACCCTTTCCTCTTTGTCGAAAGTCCACTCATGAGCGTCTATTCTGTGCAAAAGCGTATCTCCATTCCCGATCTTCGCGGAATGAAAGGTCCGGGCAAGATGGTCATGCTCACCGCCTATACCAAACCGATGGCACAACTGCTGGACCCGCATTGTGATGTGTTGCTGGTGGGGGATTCACTGGGCATGGTGGTGTATGGCATGGACAACACGCTCAATGTTTCGCTGGACACAATGATTGCCCACACGCAAGCGGTGATGCGCGGTTCGCGGCAGGCGGCCGTGTTGCTCGACATGCCGTTTGGCAGTTACCAGGAATCGAAAGAACAGGCGTATCGCAATTGTGCGCGGGCAATGGCGGAATCGGGCGCGCAGGGACTGAAACTCGAGGGCGGCGCCGAACTCGTTGAGACCGTTGAATTCCTGGTGGCGCGCGGGCTGCCCATCATGCCGCATATCGGCCTGATGCCGCAGCGGGTAAATGAGATGGGGGGATTCAAGGCGCAGGGGCGCGAGGAAGACGCCGCGAAAAAGTGGACGGCAATCGCGCGCCAGTTTGAACATGCGGGGGCCTTCTCAGTGCTCATTGAGGGAACCGTGGAGCCGGTTGCCCGTGCGGTGGCGGAAGCCCTGAGCGTGCCATTGATCGGAATTGGCGCGTCGCCCGCATGCGATGGACAGGTACTGGTGACGGAAGACATTCTCGGATTGTTTCCGGATTTCACACCGAAGTTTGCCAAGCGGTATGTGGAGATGGGGAAGGCGGTTTCCGGTGCGGCGGCGGCATACGCGGAAGAGGTCAGAAGCGGGAAATTTCCGTCACTTGAGCATTGCTTTGGCGTGAAGAAACAGGTTTGATCGGACGCCGGCTATGGCGAGCTGCATGAGACGCGGCCAACTCCGGCATGCGCAAGTCTCTGGATTCGCTTATTGTGACGCTCGCCTGGATATGAAACTCCAGCACTGGCGCGCCTTCACAGCCTTTTTTACGCCACGGGCCGCACCCGTGCTCGAGTTTTGATAATCGGCGAATCGAAACCTTATTTCCTCTGCGCCGGCAAGTCCGTGCAAACGCCCTCAAATACTTCCGCCACCATGCCGATCGATTCTCCGAGCGTCGGATGTGGATGAATCGTCTTGCCGATGTCGGCTGGATCGCATCCCATCTCGATCGCCAGCGCGAGTTCGCTGATCAAGTCCCCGGCATGCGTACCGACTATGCCGCCACCGATCACGCGATGTGTTTCCGAATCGACAATCAGCTTGGTGAAACCTTCGTCACGGCCATTGGCGATGGCGCGGCCCGATGCCGCCCAGGGGAATACCGCCTTGCCATGTTTGATGCCCTTGGCTTTGCAACTGTCCTCGGTCTCGCCCACCCACGCGACCTCGGGGTCGGTGTACGCCACGCTTGGAATCACCCGCGCATCGAAGTGCGATTTACGGCCCGCCGCCACTTCCGCGGCGACGTGACCTTCGTGAACCGCCTTGTGCGCCAGCATCGGCTGGCCGACGATATCGCCGATGGCGAAGATGTGCGGCACGTTGGTGCGCATCTGCGAGTCGACATTGATGAAACCGCGATCGGTGACCGCGACGCCGGCCTTGTCGGCACTGATCTTCTTGCCGTTGGGCGAGCGTCCAACGCTCATCAACGCCATGTCGTAACGCTGCGGTTCTTTGGGTGCTTGCTCACCTTCGAAGGTAACGTAGATGCCGTCCTTCCTGGCCTCGACGCCGACCGTCTTCGTTTTCAACATGATGTTGTCGAAGCGTTTCTCGTTCATTTTCTGCCAGACCTTGACCAGGTCGCGGTCCGCGCCCTGCATGAGGCCATCAAGCATTT